>JANODQ010000094.1:0-7646 GCA_031412775.1 Pirellulaceae bacterium
GCACGCAAAGAGCGTCATCGCACCGCCTACATGGTCACTTCGCATTTCATTGTCGCCGATCCACGCTTTTGGATCATTGATCGCCCCCGATTGTTCAAAGACATTGCTTCCGTCAATCCACTTTGAATTAGGACTGCGAGTGTCTTCCGCGATCGCTACGGTATTTGTTATCCCATCGTGAATATCTCTAAGGCGAATTGGAGTGTTGTAGATGAAGACTCCATTGTCAGTATTGTTTCTTGTCGTGATGCGCTGCCCATAAAGCCCTCCGTAGTCGCTTCGTCCGATGCGATTGGAATTTGAGATAGTAGTTGGACATTGATAGAGCTTCACTTCTATCTTGGATACCTCTACGTTACGACTGTTATCGAACGGAAAATTGAAGTCGATAAGCTTACTGAGATTTCCTTGTTCAAGATACGGAAGTAACAATGCGGACCACGCAAAGTTCTTTCGAAGAGGAGAGCCTCGCCACGGACGATAATCCATGCATCCAGGCGGAAACGACTTGAGCGCTTGGTGATAGCTGTGCAGTGCGATCCCGACTTGCCGAAGATTGCTTTGACAGGTGAGTTTTCGAGCCGCTTCACGGGCCTGTTGAACTGCTGGGAGTAACAAACTAGCCAGTACGCCGATGATTGCGATCACAACTAGTAACTCAACAAGCGTCATCGCGTATCGGTTCTTAGGGGGTAATTGTGTGAATGCCATAAATTCGCTCCGGCGTCACCTGAGTTGGAAACAACGGTTGTCCGCCCTCGAAAAATTTCAACGCTGCTGTATGCTGCTTTCGCGATAGATGCCTCAATCCAAGAAAGCACGGAACTATCTTCGTTTTTGGTAGGTCTTCTGACTCGCTACCAAATTCGATTCACAGCCTTCTCATCTAGAAACCTAGATAATGGCACTTCCTAAGAAGAAATCAAACTTTGCAAGTTCCAAGATATGGATTTGCCGATAGCTCACAGCGGCTGGACCGTCCCGGAATCACACCGGAGTTCCCTGTTCACGAGCCACTATAAGAAATGACAGGACTCGTCACCAACAACTTCAAACGATCGTACTCTTGAGTACGGCACGTTGTCAATCAAGCGTCCTTGAAGCAATTCAGAGTCGGACAGATTCTCGGGGACTGACAAAAAAATTCAGACACTTCGAGCTCATAGTCGACCGCTCTGTCCTTTCGGATTCTCTGTGGTTCAAAATTCTGGATCGAGCAATGGCTTTTTTACAGCAGGACACGCACGGAAATTAAAACTCAAATTCGTTCAGATACATGCGAAAAATCTGTGTATCTTCGATGATAGCTTTCCGGGGATGAACGAAACCTATTACCTTCGATCAAATAGTAATGCATCTCGTTCGCGCCACGATGGGCCATTTCTCGATGGCAATTCGTTTCTCAACGCACCAAGCGAAATTGTGAAGGGCTACTGTTGGGCAAACGTGCCTTGGAATTCCGTAGAGAACCGTACCAACCGGAACGTCACCAGCGTGAGGCGTCTCCAGTACGAGGTGCTCCTCGCTATGCGAAATGGTCGTGGCGTTTTCGAGTCCAAAGAATCGAATTCTCGGGTGAGCCATCTCCGAAGCGACCGACTTATGCCCTACATCCAGACAAATTCTGTTCGCAGTAGGCCGACTGATGACTCTTGCGAGCACAACAATCGCATTGAGAAAATTAAGATCTGGAGAGACCTCCGCTTGACCAAAATCCCACAGAACGGGCGTCCCTGCGCTGACCTCAACATCCGGATATCGCACCATGAAACGCGACGTTGGAGTTCCGGAGGCTACGATCGTGGGGGCTATCGACCCAAGCTTGCGAAGCGTTTCACGCATTTCAAGAACCGAAGCGAAGTTCCCTTCGGCGCGGTGCTGTAACTGATCGAAATCGGAATCATAAATGTGGCCATCGTAGGCATGTAAGCCAGCTGCAACGATGTTCGATGAGCCTTCCATTTGGCGATAAAGATCGATCGCTTCCTGACCGACCGGTATCCCAGTTCGGTTCATTCCTATATTTAGGTCAAGAAACAAAGCGACCGTAACGTCCGCTTGATTGGCCGCACTAGCTATCTCTATTAGACTGTCCGAATTGTCAACAATCGCCGAGAAGCGACTTCTAGGGAACGCCTTGATAAGCTGAATCAAACGCGCGATGTTAGGTCCAACCGGTTGATAGGCCAGAAGAATATCTTCGCCTCCAGCAGCGGCGGTCATTTCAGCTTCCGCGATGGTGGAGACTTTGAACTTCGAAATCCCAGCTTCCCGTTTCATCGCGATCACTTGCGGAAGCTTGTGCGTTTTGACGTGCGGTCGTAGTTTTTTGACGTCTCCAACCAGTTCTATAAGCCGCGTCAGGTTCTCGCGGATTCTCTGTGGGTAAATCAGTAAGGCCGGCGAGGAGATTTCGGCAGCATTATCGATTGCATACCAATCTTTCACGTGCGGCTTTGCGTGCGTATCTTCCATGGAGCGAGTTACCAGAGCGTAGTTGAGGAACCCCTTGACGTTTTATCCACAGGTAGGATATTAGAGTTTACGGTCAAAAAGAAGCCACGGTTGCAAGAAAACCCCTCTAATAGGTGGTTAGCATGGCTTCTTGTTCGGTTAGAATTGTCAGCGTAGCTTCAATTGGCAGAGCACCGCATTCGTAATGCGGGGGTTGTGGGTTCGACTCCCATCGCTGGCTTTCCTGGTCTCACCGTACGCGGTAATTTGCGTTCGCTGGTCAACTTATTGTCTTGAGAGAAGTAGATAAACACTGATGTCGCATGCTGTTATGGTAGATTTAAGAGAAACTGTTCTT
The DNA here is from genome assembly GCA_031412775.1 of Pirellulaceae bacterium. Taxonomy (GTDB): domain Bacteria; phylum Planctomycetota; class Planctomycetia; order Pirellulales; family Pirellulaceae; genus JAIYDQ01. The sequence goes on from JANODQ010000094.1 coordinate 2,813, forward strand.
GCCAACCAGAGCTTCGGACCGCAAGACATCGATCGTATTAATCGAACGATTATCGAGGACCCAACGCAGTTTGCAATCCTTCGTGACGCGGTTAACGAGCTTCAGTCGGACGAAAATCTTTCGCCTGCTTCCATGACACGACTTGGCGTTTGCCAGACGTTGATCGGTCGTTTCAAGGACGCTCAAGAGACGCTCAAGCAAGCCGATGGCGGTGCTTTGGCTCAATATTTTTTAGGAAAAGTTCACTTCCAACTTGCCGAGTACGAAAAGGCAGTTCAATACTACGAAGCGGCCCAAAAGTCGGGATATACCGTTGAGCTTTGCCAGCTTGCGATTGCGGAAGTCAAACGTTACGCCGGTCAGAAAGAAGAGGCGATGAAGCTTCTGGATAATATTTTTGGCCCAGTTGAGCAATCTGCTGAATATCTTTACCAACGCGGTGCGACGGTTGCCGCTGTTGGCGGTAATCTCAGTGAGACCATGGCTCTCTATCATCGTGCAGTCACCGTTGATCCGAAGCATCAAGGTGCTCTTTTCGGCCTTGCGTTGGAAAACGACCGATTGGGTAACGACGGAATGTCGCTGGATTACTATCAGCGTGCAGCTAACGTTGTTCCTGCTCACGTCGGTACGCTGATTAATCTCGGCGTGATTTACGAAGACAAAAACGAGTTTGCAAAAGCACAGGCTTGCTATCGACGAGTTCTCGAAGTTGCTCCTGATCACGCTCGAGCCAAGCTTTACTTGAAGGATGCTTCTGCGGGCGGAAACATTCTCTACGACGAGGACTCGGCGAAGAAGAACGAGCGATTGGCTCAAGTTCTCAATATTCCCGTATCCGATTTCGAGCTATCGGTTCGATCAAGAAATTGCCTTCAAAAGATGGGCGTTCGAACCCTCGGTGACTTGGCTCGTACGACCGAAGCAACTTTGCTATCCAGCAAGAACTTCGGCGAGACATCGCTTGTTGAAATTACAGAAATGTTAACATCGCGAGGTCTAAGTCTTGGTCAGTTTGCGAATGAGAAGAAGGACGAAGATCCACCGTTGGATGTATCCAGTCTGAGTGCCGATCAGCAAGCACTGCTCGATCGTCCTATTGCCGATCTCAATCTTTCGGTTCGTGCCCGTAAGTGCATGGTCCGTCTGCAACTAACCACGATTGGTGAGTTGGCAAGAAAGTCGTGCGATGATCTTCTCGAATGCAAAAACTTTGGGGTGACGAGCCTCAATGAAGTGCGTGAAAAACTAACCATTATGGGTCTTAAGCTTCGTGGCGACTGATCGATTCGCCTTCCAGCTTCTCAACCGCGACGCGTCGACTCCGGCGCGTCGTGGACGAATGTGGCTTAAAAGCGGCGTTGTAGAGACGCCTGTCTTTATGCCTGTCGGCACCCAGGGGACTGTCAAAGGGATTACACAATTTCACCTGGAAGAAACGGGTGCCCAGATCATTCTAGGCAACACGTATCATCTATCGTTGAGACCGGGTAGCGAGCGAGTGGCAAGGCTGGGCGGCCTTCACAAGTTTATCGGTTGGAATAAACCGATTCTCACCGATAGCGGCGGATTTCAGATTTTCTCACTCGCCGATCGTGCCATCGTCACCGAAGAGGCAGTCGATTTCAAATCGCATTTAGATGGATCGAAGATTCACCTTCGTCCAGAGGATTCGATTCGGATCCAGGAAGACTTGGGTAGCGACATTGCGATGGTGCTGGATCACTTGATCGCCCTTCCCGCATCGGAGTCAGCCGCACTGGAAGCCTGTCAGAGGAGTATCCGCTGGGCCGAACGATGTAAAGCGTTTGCTACACGTCAGGACCAAGCCAAGTTTGCGATTGTGCAGGGCGGATTGGATGCCGATTTGCGAGTCGATTGCGCGGAGCAATTGGTCAAGATTGGATTTGATGGATACGCCGTTGGTGGCCTGAGTGTCGGAGAGCCTCCGCCAGAGATGTATCGAATTCTCGACTGCACTTGTCCGGCGCTGCCTGAAGAACAACCTAGATATCTGATGGGCGTCGGAAGGCCGATAGATTTGGTCGAAGGTGTTGCTCGGGGCATCGATATGTTTGACTGCGTGATGCCCACACGCAACGGGAGAAACGCGCTTGCGTTCACCGCAGATGGCTCGCTCAGACTTCGAAACCTTTGTCACGCCGATGATGAAAGGCCGCTTGAGGAAGACTGCCCATGTCCGGCATGTAAGCACAGCCGCGCGTACTTGCGTCATCTGTTTATCGCCGAAGAGATGTTGGGCCCTATCCTCTTGTCGATCCACAACGTGACCTTCTATCAACGTTTGATGGCGAGAATTCGACTGGCGATTGAAGAAAACCGTTACGCGAGCTTTTTAGAAGAGCAGCGAATCCGCCTCGCGAAATAACCGCATTTTCAGGGTGCAGTGAGCCGATGGCGCTAGCCACGGGTGACGCGCGGCGATTGAATGTTCAAGTTGTTGGATAGTTTACCGGGGGGGGAATCCGGAGCTAACGCTCACGGCTCAGGTTTCGTCAGCCCAGTCTGGTACAGTCTGGTGTTGGAAGCAATTAGGCAAGTGGTAGGATGAAAACCACTCTTGGTAGTTCGAGTAGGTTATTCTGAATGAGCATTCCGACGGGACAATGGTCCCATCCTACGGTAGGCTTGCGTTAGTTTTGGAGTAAGGTTGAGGCAAAATGAGCACACTCGATTTGTGGCAACTAATGGCCAATGTTGTGACGGTTTTTGGGTTACCGCTGGCGATCTACACTTACATTTTGGGGGAGCGTAAAGAACGCGATAACGAGGATGAAGAGGTTTATCAAATCCTCTCCGACGCGTATATCGATTTCATGAAATTGGCACTCGAGCACTGCGATCTCAAGTTGCGAACACAGTCAGCAACGCCCGACTTGAACGAAGACCAATGCGAGAAGATGCAGATACTGTTTGAGATTTTGATCTCGCTTTTTGAGCGAGCTTATTTGACAGCATACAACGAGAACATGACTCCCGAACAACGTCGCCGTTGGCATAGCTGGGACGATTTCATGAGAGAGTGGTGCAGACGCGAAGACTTTCATAACTCATTGTCTGTGTTGCTTCAGGGCGAGGACATGGACTTTGCTGCCTATATCCGTCGAATTGACGAAGAAGAGCGAGCAACGCAAGTCGTGGTTGACTGAAAGTACTTCGAAGACAGCCTCAAAGGTCTTGACGCCACAACGTGTAAACGGCTATTTCCTTAGCGGAGTCGCGAAAGGAATCGTCATGCGTTTGCCCTATTTCATTTTTAAGCATCGGAATCTGGGCTACCGGTCTGTTCGCTTTTGCCAGTCGATCGCCGTTCGCGCTGTACTTATTGTCATCGCGTTCATTGCTGCCGCGACATTCAATCAAAGCAATGTGGCCTTTGGTCAACTAAATGATCAGCGTGTTGGTCAGGGTTTTGATAATCAGGATATCGCTCAGATTGCCAGCGGATCGATTCCGGCCTCTTTAACTGGGACGTTACTAAATTCAACGCCTACTTCTACGTTAGATCGGGAGTGGTACTACAACGGTTGGTCTGGTCCTGGGTATGTGCTGCTGAAGTCTGGGAATGTCTTACACGGCGACGTGATCACTCAAGGGAATGGTCTGCTTGTACGACTGGACGATACTGGCGAGATCAATCTGGGCAGTTCCAACGTAGTTGCAGTGAAGGAATCGCTGCTGGGGCTTTATGACTATCAGGTTGCTCGCGTTGTTCGATGGGAATCCGGTGAGCACTGGAACCTCGCCAAGTGGTGCTTGCGAAACGGTCTGATGGATCAAGCGTATTATCATTATTTGAAGTTGAAGGCTGTTGCTGGTAACCATCCGTCGTTCAAGCGGATGGAAGCAGAAATCAAATCGGAATTGCTTTTAGATCCGGTCGTTAAGGAAGCACTACGACTGAGAAGCGTTCAATTGGCTTCAACCAACCCGACGCTGCTCGCAGGTAACGACGATTCATCCAAGCCCATCTACGAATCGGTACCAAGTTCCGAACGAGCCAAGATTGAAGGCAACACGCCGAAGTTAAAATCCGCCGTAGACACTTCGCATTTGGTACTTGATCGATACACCCAAGAGTTTTTTCGTCAGCAAGTTTATCCGTTTCTAGTTTTGAAATGCGGTCAAGCTGGATGCCACGGCGGATCAGGACAAAGTGAGTTCCAGATTACTCGCAGTGGTTCACAGAGGAACCGCCGAACCAGCGACACAAGCCTTGCCGCGACCATTCAATACGTCGTCGATTCAAACTTCGAGCATACTCCGTTGTTCCGCAAAGCTACCGCTGCACATGGTAATCGTAACAATGCGCCTCTGGAGGTAAACACTCCCGCAGACCGCGAGCTCGTCGAACGACTTAGGTACTGGCACGCAGCACTCCATCGCAACACGTCTCGACCGATCGCTTCACCGCAGGTTGCAAACGCCGGCCGTCCGACTCAGGAGTTTCCAAGGATTGCATCGAATGGAAACAGTGCTCCGACTAACCTAGCACCCATGTCAAATCCATCGCAAGTGATCGTGGAACCCAACACACTGGTTCCAGAAGTGGGAAGCGGTTTACTCATGCTGGAGCGCGAGATCGCTAAGCTTGAAGCGATCGAAAAAGCTCGAAAAACCCGCGATTTGCATGATCCAGCCGAATTCAACAAGCAATTTGGAACGACCCCGTAAACGCAACTGGCCTTTGAATCGAATTGGATATCCTCTGGGAAGCCCGATGAAAGCATCGTTTTTCCTGAGCCTTAGCGATGGGTCCGATCTGATAAATTGTGGCCAAGCCCACACCCGTGGCTAACGCCATCGGCTCAGT
>JANODQ010000095.1:0-4036 GCA_031412775.1 Pirellulaceae bacterium
GACAAAATCGGCGCGGGCTTTACTCACTCTCAAGGCCTATCCGGAGATAAGCTAAACACGCTAACCGGTTTGTCGATTAATGCCATGCAACACGGCATGGTTTGGGTAGGAACCGCAACAATGCCAGAGGGAGCGACACCAGAAAAAACAAATCGTTTATCCAGCTACACAGGTGCGATGGCACAATCCAATATGGATCAGCCAACGATCGGAAGTGGCGATCGGCAAGTAGCCGTTATCTTGGGAAAACGGGTCGCGGAAGTTGCAACGCGCTGGAACAAGTAAGAACTCCGATTGACTTCCGGAGATTCATGTTCTCAAGATCGAAAATCTAGATGCTCGTGTCACTAGCGGGATTAAATGGAATTTCCTTCGGCACGGTTAATCCACCTGACAAGAGCAGTTTCCACGGAGATGAAGCTTCCCACTTAGTGACGATAACTTCTTCACGAGGAAAAATCAGCGTGTATCCCGAGGGTGGAAAAAGAGCAATCGGAACGTACACACACGCCAGCGGTTTACCCGTCACAGAATCGACGCTCTCGCCCATGAGAAAGCCAGTCGCGCGAGCGCCGATGTGCGGAAAGGGAACCAAAACGACGGTGTCAATCTTCTTCAAACCGTCTGGTCCTTGAACGGCTTGAGACGCATCTCGGACTGCTCGATATAAAATCGAAACACCGGGAATGTGGCCGAAAAACCAGTCTATCCAGCGGCTGACTTTCGACTGGAAAGCATAGCCAAAGAAGTAAAAGATCGACATCACCGTCAATAACGAAATCGGTGGTGTCACATACTTTTCAATCGATGTCCAATATGGATTTTGAATTCCCTTTGGGACTATTAACGAAGCTACTGGTTCAATGACCCAGGCGTTCAGGATCAGATAGATTTGATACGTCACGAAAAGTGTCAGAATCATCGGCAGCAAAAACAACAGCCCAAAAATCATGCGGCGGATTATTCGCCGGATTGGCGAGTAGCCGCGACTGCTCGACGGAGATCCAAAGGTGTCTTTACTCAAGTTCGTTTCAATCGGCTGTTGCATATTCAATGGTTATCGTGGCGATTTGCCCGTTTTTCGTTTTCTGTTTGCAAGAAAGTGTCCGGTCGCATCTTACCAAAGATATCATCCAAATTCATAAGGAATCGGCTGTCGGTCTGATAACTCGTGAAAGAAGTAGTGTTGGCTGCTTTTCCCGTGAATTTACAACCTATAATTAAGTTGGCATAACTACCAATTTATTCATGAGGTGGATGATGAGCGTTGCAAATGCTTCAGAGACCCGTCAACGTCGCGAGATCGGCGAGCAATCTATTGGAAGTTATTTGATCGATCGCTTGCAGGATTATGGTATCAAAGATTGTTTCGGAATTCCGGGCGACTATGTCCTGACGTTCTACAGCCAACTTCAGCAAAGTCCGATTCGCATGATCGGTTGTACTCGTGAGGATTGTGCCGGATTTGCGGCTGATGCTTATGCACGAATACATGGCATGGGAGCCGTGTGCGTTACCTACTGCGTGGGTGGGCTGAGCGTTGCAAACAGCATTGCGGGAGCCTACGCGGAGAAGTCGCCGGTCGTACTCCTTACAGGCTCCCCGGGACTCAATGAGCGAATAAACAATCCCCTGCTTCACCACAAGGTTCGTGATTTTCGTACTCAGTTGGATGTGTTTGAAAAGCTGTGTATTGCTGCGACGGAATTGAACGACCCCATGACCGCCTTCAGCGAGATCGATCGCGTTCTGGGTGCTTGTTATCGATTCAAACGGCCTGTCTATATCGATATACCACGTGACATGGTGAATGTGGTACCGCCTGTTGCGAGAGCCTATCGTCAACCAGACCATACTGAAGATCAATTCGCCCTATCCGAAGCTGTTCAAGAAGCATCGGAACGCATCTCCCGAGCCCAGCGACCTATCATCATCGCAGGCGTTGAGATCCATCGATTCGGGCTCTCCGAACAAGTGATCGCGCTAGCGGAGCAGACACAGATACCGATCGCTTCAACGATCCTCGGCAAAAGTGTCGTTCGCGAGACGCACCCACTTTTTATCGGGCTCTATGAAGGAGCCATGGGGAAATCAGAAGTCACGCAGTACGTTGAAGAAAGCGATTGCGTCCTCCTTCTGGGGACTTTTATGACCGATATCAATTTGGGTATTTATACAGCAAAGCTGGATGTGAAGAAATGCATCTACGCGACCAGTGAGCAGCTTCAAATTTCTTATCACCATTTTCCGCAAGTATCGCTCAAGCACTTCTTGGATGGGCTGATCCTATCAAACCCAATGCCAACATGTCGCGTGATTCCCAGCGACTTACACGTGAAAGCACCGATTCCGCCTTTGCCGATTTCGGAAGTTGACGATCGCAAGGGCCTTCAAATTAGTCGCATCATCGCACACCTCAACACGCGACTGGACTCTAAAAGTATTGTGATCGCTGATATAGGTGACTCGTTGTTTGCGGCAACTGAATTGGTCATTCACGATTCGACCGACTTTATCTCGCCAGCCTATTACACATCGATGGGTTTCTCTGTGCCGGCCGCACTAGGAGCATGCGTAGCGAGACCGGATGACCGAGTAGTTGTTATTTGCGGTGACGGAGCCTTTCAAATGACAGGCCAAGAAATCTCAACACTCGTTCGCAATGGATATTCGCCGATCATTATTGTTCTGGACAATCACGGATACGGAACAGAGCGAATGCTTCAAAAAGGCAACTGGGCTTACAATGAAATTCACACATGGAATTATCATTTGTTACCGTCGGTATACGGTGGCGGAAAAGGCTACCTCGTATGCAATGAAGTAGAATTCTGCGAAGCTATTGACGCCGCATGGAACGATCGTACTCAGCTTCACTTAATTCATGCAAAGCTCGCCGAGGGAGACGCCAGCAAGACATTAACACGTCTCGCAGAACGCTTAGGGCAACGCGTCGAGTAGCCCTTCTTTCAAAATTCTTAGAAGCAAAGTTTACGTGACCTTTACTAAATCAATAGACGCTGCGACTGGCCTGATGAAAGTGTCGCTTTTCCAGAGCCGTGGGTGCTATCTGGCAAAGTCAACACCCGTGGCTAGCGCCATCGGCTCAGATTGCATCAATTCACACTGCGATTACGTGCTGCGACTACTTACGCGTCGAAGCAGGAATTCGACCTGACTTGAGCTCGCGGGCTGTGATGTGTTTGTTCCAATACGGCGGAAGAACTCGGTGCATCACAACCGGAACTGGGTTCGTGTGGACGATGAATTCCTTGCCATGAACTACTGTCTTATGCTGCTCGGCAGTTGCTACTGCAAAAAGACATGGAAGGATGGCGAGTCCGAGAAGTGCTTTGCGAAACATGATGTTACTTTCTCTTCAAACTAAAAGACCAACAGAAACCGTCCGATCAATTTACGGCGAAAACATACCACCCGGATTATCGAGGACCATGAACCCATTTCCAAAAATTTATCGAATATATGCCACTAAATGAACAACGCCCAATCTATCCGTAAAACCCGTCACAAAACGAATGGCAGCAGTCGAACAATGTTGTAGCACACCAAATCTGTTGAGACGATCCCGGGCGAGCCCGATCCGTCGATGGGTTAGAGCTTTTGAAAAACTCGGTCGGAAAGATTCAGCCCGAAGACCGCTTGGCAGACTCTCCCCAGCGTATCTGTTTGGAGTTTTCCGAGCGTCGAGTCCGCATCGATAAACTCGTTAACCGCTTGTGTGCGTTCGGGAAACAAAACTTCAGAATCACCCGACGCCGCGTTACGGACGGCTTTCCAACTTTCGAGGAGCGGGGCCAGTTGAAGCACTTGGCGGTCGTACTGAGAAGACTGCCGGAAATCAGTTACTGCCTTGGTCCAACCGTTCAGAAAATCGGCGGGCACCGGATCTTTAAGTCCAGCAAGCGTTTTGTCGATCGACTGGATCTGATCATCAATTGAAGCAGCCGCTGCGGGCCACTTCAACCGGACATCATCGAATGCAGTCATCGTCTTCTGAAATCGAATGGCCGCAAGA
>JANODQ010000096.1:0-4922 GCA_031412775.1 Pirellulaceae bacterium
CTTCACGTGCTCTCGCAAGAAAATCCATTTTCAATTCGCCAGGCTTCAGTGATATCGGTGAACCAATGGAGATAGAGCTCAGCAATGGCACCGGAAAAACTTCCCCACGCGGCAAGATTCGGTTCAGATTTTCCATGTAAACCGGAACCAATTCAAGATCGGGCCGTTTTTTTGTGAGGTAATACAACCCGCTTTTGAACTCGGACATTTCGCCATCCAAAGATCGCCCACCTTCCGGAAAAACAATCAAGGAGTGGAGGTCACCGATCTCACGTAGCATCAATTCGACCGGGCTTTGGTGAACTTTGATTTCCTTTCGATCGATCAGCAACGCATTAAAGGACTTGGCTAAAAACCGCTTGAATGGTGAGCCACCCCAGTAATCCAAAGCGGCAACGGGCCTCGTTAAGGCTCTTATTTCTCGAGGCAAAGCGGACCAAAGCACTACGGCGTCGAGGTGGCTTGTATGGTTTGCGAAGTAAATCCGCTGGCAAAGGTCCGGCTGACAGTCAATCCATCGCACCGTGTAACCACTAATAATACGTGCAATCCCAGCAAGCATCGATCCTGTGAGACGGCAAAAAAATGTCGGAGCGGTCGAACCCGTCGGCGTTTGTCCAGTTGGCGCTGCACCAATCAGCGCTGCACCAGTCGGCGTCGAGCCGCTGGCAGCGAGTGGTTGGCCTTTCGGATTTACAACAAGAGTCAAAGTATCACCGCAAGAAGCGAAGTCGCGAACAAATCAGGAAAACTACTATCCCGATTACATCGTAGCCGAAACCGAGCGATTCATATTACTCTTTTCGACCTCTTATTATCATCGCGTTCAAATTGTGCTTGGCAAGTCGGTCCTGTTCGATGAGGTCACTCGACACTAAAATCGCGTTCCGATCGTAACGGCGTTTTCCTAAGAAGACGACTGAACCTCCCAAATCACCCTTTAAAGTTGACTTGATAACCTTGCAAGCTTCCATTGTTTTATTGCCCGGAGACGGCATCGGTCCCGAAGTCACAGGCCAAGCCGAACGAGTTTTAAAGCTCGTAGCCGAAAAATTTGGTCATACTTTCCGCTTTAGCAGTCACCAAATCGGTGGTATCGCGATCGATAATGGCGGCGACCCGCTTCCGCAATCCACGATCGATGCCTGCCGAGCGAGCGATGCGATCTTGCTCGGTGCAGTTGGTGGTCCAAAATGGGATGATCCCAAGGCAAAAACTCGCCCAGAAGCAGGGCTGCTGAAAATCCGAAAAGAGCTAGGACTTTTTGCTAACCTGCGTCCCATCATAACTTTTCCGGAGTTAGTTGACGCGTCGCCACTGCGTCGTGAGATCGTCGAAGGAACCGATATTCTCTTTTTTCGAGAACTAACCGGTGGCCTATACTTCGGACCATCCGGAACCGAACAGGTTTCTCCTGGCATCGAACGATCGTTCAGTACTGCGGTCTACTCGACTGATGAAATCGAACGGATCGTGCGCATGGCAGCATTGGCCGCAAGGAGCCGTCGAAAGAAGCTTACGATGGTAGACAAAGCCAACGTTCTGGAAGTCAGCCGTTTGTGGCGAAGAGTCTCCGCAGCACTCATTGAAAAAGAGTTTTCAGACCTGACCTACGAAGTTGTCTTAGTCGACTCGATGGCGATGCATCTGCTCTCGCGACCGACAACCTTCGACGTCGTGGTTACCAGCAACATGTTTGGCGACATTCTCACCGATGAGGCATCGATGTTGCCTGGTTCCCTGGGAATGCTTCCAAGCGCATCCTTAGGTAGCAGCGGTCCAGGGCTCTATGAACCGATTCATGGATCTGCACCTGATATTGCCGGCAAAGGCATTGCGAACCCGCTGGCGACCATCCTTGCCGCAGCGATGTTGCTTCGCCATTCCCTTGGACTTGAGAAGGAAGCCGAAGTCATCGAAGCAGCCGTGCGAAAAGTACTCGCCGCAGGCCATCGAACCGCTGACCTGGTTCGAAAGGGACAGCTATCGGTTGGAACAATCGCAATCACCGACTACGTGTTAGCCGCGATTTAGCAAGTTTCAAACTATGACTCAATCATCATGATTCACTGATGAGGGAATATCCATTCAGTGCCCACGGATGTCTTCCCTCTTTCATGGCCCGCCCTGAATGTAATCTACGCAAACAAGCTCTTTTGACTTCAGGTGAAACCATGAGCCAATGCTGTTTTTGCAACTTGCTCTGCGAGCTCCCGGAAGGAGTTTCGCACTCAAAAACTGAGGATTCGACATCTGCAAAAGCAGCCATTCTAGTTGCAGCCATTGATTGTCACCTTCGCGATGAATCGCTGAAGCAGATTGCCTTGCGGCTTTCTCAAAAGGATGCGCGTCAACCAAGAATTGATGGCAGCCCAGTTTCAATGGACCAAGCGATAGCGGTTGCGAAAAAACTTCTTGTTGCAAAGCATGAAGCAGCCCTGCTTGTCACGGGCGACATTCGAACCGTCGAAACATCACGAGCCATACTTGCGTTTGCACTCAAAAACAATGCGATCCTGGACCCGTTCGGAAGCGATCCAGCGTTCGCTCAAATCCTTGCGACTCAACGCGGCGGCATGTTTTCGGCTTCGTTATCCGAAATTCGATTTCGAAGCGACTGTATCGTTGTCGTAGGAAACGATGATTTGATTCGATCCATGCCACGGCTTCCTCATCTGCTTGCTCGTCCACAACAACAAGATTTGCATGAGACGACTACTCGAATAGTACTCATGGGTCGATGGTCAGCCGAGTCGATTAACTTATTCCGATCGCTTGATTTTGAAGTTCAGGCAATCCAAATGGACCCATGCCATTTTCCAAAAGCAATTCGTGATTGGTCAAAGTTGTCATCCGAGGATCGTAGCCAGTCGGCTGGTTTGCCCTCCCGATGGATAGACTCGGCGGAATACTTGACCATCGTTTGGGCTCCGGGCAATCTCCACTTCGTTGACAGCGATCTTTGGATAGAGCGAGTGCAAGGCTGGATCACCGAACAGAATGCGAATCGACGCGTCGTTGGGCTTTCCTTGGCAGGGGCCTACCAAACGTTTCAGCAAGTTGCGACTTGGACAACTGGATTTCCTGGCCGAATGCGATTGGAATCCGCTCCTGATGGAGAGCTAGCCGTCGATTACCAACCGCATCGATTTCGCGCAGAAGCAATCGCTTCGCTCTCACCACGCCCCATCGTCTTGCAAGTCGATGACACGGCATTGGAGGCGACGAGCAGTATCTCAATCGACGCAGACATCTTGATAGCGCCATCCTGGTTACCGTTTTCTGAGAATACGGATTCGAAAGAACAAAAGGCTGCACCGAAAATATTTTTGCCGTGTGTACTGCCAGGATTCGAAGCAGCTTCTCAGTTCTTCCGCGCCGACTCTGTTTATTCTGTAATGGTCGGGCCAACTGAGCCTTCTAGCGGTTCTGCAGTTGATTCTACTGGCGGTTCTTCTGGTGGTTCTTCTGGCGGTTCTTCTGGCGCCGATCTACTTCGAGCGATCTCACCTGGGGCAAAATTATGACGATCATCAAACTCTCTGGTGGGTTCGTGTGCGATCCCACACAAAGTTCGACTTCCAACTCGATCGGTGATGTATACCTTACCGAACAAGGTGTCATCGCAACGCCAGAAAAAAATGCTCGTATCGACTCGGAGTACAAGCTCGACAATCACGTAGTCATGGCCGGAGGCATCGATCTTCACACGCACATTGGTGGTGGTAAAGTCAACCTGGCAAGATTGCTGCTTCCAGAGCTTTGCAAGCGTCCAGGAATGTCCGCTGCAGAGATTGCTGCAGAGATTGATCGGACTGTCGAAAAGAGTCGCAGCAAGATCTTGCGCGATGCGGGTAGGCCGTTAAGCTCGCCAGTGCCGGGGACTTGGGAAACGGGTCGAAGATATTTGGAGATGGGATACACCGCTTGCTTTGAGCCAGCGATTCTTCCTGCCAACGCTCGGCAATCTCACTTGGAAATGGAAGACACACCCTATTTGGATACCGGTGGGTATTTGATGCTCGGAAACGACGAGCTTCTGCTGCAATGGATCCATGATGGCGTGCCGCAAGCTCAGATAGCTGACTACGTGGGGTGGATGCTAAAAGCCCATCGGTGCATTGCGGTGAAAGTTGTTAACGCGGGCGGAATAAGTGCCTTCAAATTTAATCAGCGAAAGCTAGATGTAGATTCAAAGCACGCTCACTACAAAATCACTCCGCGAGCGATCCTCAGTACGCTATCTCAAGCAGTTGAAGACCTTGGCTTAGCACATCCGCTACACGTCCACTGCAGCAATCTCGGCGTCCCAGGAAACATTGAATCCACCTTGGCAACCATCGATGCCGTTGAAGGGCGTCGCGTTCACATCACTCACGCGCAGTTCCACTGCTACGGAAGATCGGGACCTCATGGGTTTTCATCCGAAGCGGCTACGCTTGCATCGCGAGTAAACGAAACGCCAAATCTGACAATTGATGTCGGACAAGTTCTCTTTGGGCAAACGGTAACCATTTCCGGCGACACAATGCACCAATTCGAGAACCGAAGTTTTGCAACTCCCAGAAAGATGATTTTCCAAGACCTGGAGTGCCAAGCGGGATGCGGCGTGTTGCCTTTTCGGTATCGCCAAACTCAGTATGTTCACGGGCTTCAATGGGCGATTGGGCTCGAGCTTTTTCTGCTGGTAGAAAATCCATGGCAAGTATACCTCACGACAGACCATCCCAACGGAGCTCCGTTTTGTTCATATCCGCATCTGATTCGATTATTAATGGATTATGACTTTCGGATGTCCGTATTCGAACAATTGCATCCCGATACTCGTGCGACGAGCACGCTGCCAAAACTGAAACGCGAGTACACTCTGGCTGAGATTGTGATCATGACACGATCTGGGCCGGCTAAAGCGTTGGGGCTGG
>JANODQ010000097.1:0-8425 GCA_031412775.1 Pirellulaceae bacterium
GCGTCGAATGCGAGCAATCTTGTTCCGGGTGATACTAACAACCAACAAGATATCTTTGTGTACGATCGAACAATGAAGAGTATTGAAAGAGTTAGTGTGAATGACGGTGGTACGCAAGCGAATCACTTAAGTGTTTCCCCATCCTTGTCCGCCGACGGTCGGTACGTAACGTTTCAGTCGTTTGCTAGCAATCTGGTCCCCGGGGACACCAACGCAGAATATGATATCTTCGTGTACGATCGTACGACGAAGTTAATCGAGAGAGTCAGCGTGAGCGACACTGGTGCCCAAACGCAAAGCTCTAGATCAAGCCAACTCCCATCATTGTCCTCGAACGGTCGATACGTTACGTTCCATTCGAATGCTAGCAATTTAGTCCCGGGTGACACAAACAATGCATATGATGTTTTCTTATATGATCGGACCACGAAGTTAATTCAACGAGTCAGCCTCAGCGATACTGGGATGCAAGGGAATGGCTCCCTTGCTAGCTTTGGACAATCTGCCCCGTCACTAACCGCGGATAGTCGTTACATGACGTTCCTTTCCTTCGCGAATAATCTTGTTACCGGGGACATTAATTCTACATCTGATGTCTTCCTATATGATTTGAACACAAAGAAGATCGAGTTGCTTACTTACCAACCGATTAAATCAGCAATTGATGTAGTCAGTAGCACAATCGCGTTTACATCCGCTAGTTCGGTAAGTTCCGCCATTTATGGCGATGTCAACGTGAATAACTCTCTAGTCGTTGGCAACTTAGTCGTCTCGGATTTAACCAGTCGCTTGTCACTAACTTCATCGTTTAGCAACGTTTTTACGCTGACACCACAGTCGGATTTAATTTCTACTTTGCGACGCTCGGGTACCCTCCCTCCGGTACATCGTTTGATTCAAGGCAATCCGGCCATCAATTCTGCGAATCCTTCGCGTAATGGAACTCGCGATCAACTTGGGAACCTACGTTCGACTGCAGATATAGGTGCGGTCGAAGCCACTTCTGCGACCGTTAGCGGTAAAGTTTACGTAGATGCGAATCGCAACGGACTGCTTGATGCCGGTGAACAGGGAATTCCCGACGTGTTGGTGAACGTCACGAGTCCAACAAACATAGTCTTGACTAGCCAGCGCGACAATTCTCAAACCCCATTGGTAAACGAACGTGGCGTTTTGGATGTGACGGAACTTCCTGTAGGTATTTACAATTTTGACGCACAACTCATTCCTGGTTGGTCTAATTACACACCACCACTGGAAATCATTCGTAACAAGACACTTCAGGGTAATGGCGAAAGCTTTGGCGCAACTTTGTCCGCCGACGGACGATACGCAAGCTTTCTTTCGACGTCGAGCAATCTCGTATCGGGGGATACCAATGGATTCACGGATGTTTTCGTGTACGACCGTGCCACAAAGATGATTGAGCGTGTCAGCGTAGGTGACTCTGGCGTGTTAAGGGAAAATAATTCGTACGTTACATCATTGTCCGCTGACGGTCGTTACGTGACCTTCTCGTCGGATAACGTTAATCTCGTAGTCGGGGATGTTAACACCGTATCTGATATCTTCGTGTACGAACGCACTTCGAAGAAGATTGAGCTAGTGAGTATTAGCGACACCGGCGTGCAAGCGAATCGACCGAGCGAGTGGCCAGTCTTATCCGCCGATGGACGGTACGTGGCATTTGCTTCAATGGCTACGAATCTCGTCTCTAGCGACTCTAACAACCAACGAGATATCTTTGTGTACGATCGAATCAGCAAAAAGATCGAAAGAGTCAGTGTAAGCGACGCTGGCGTACAAGGAGATGCGTCGAGTAATTACCCAACATTGTCCGGCGACGGTAGGTACGTGACTTTCCAGTCGGATGCTAGCAATCTTGTTTCTGGAGATACGAATGGCGCGTCTGATGTATTCGTTTATGATCGAACGACGAAAAAGATCGAACGAACCAGCGTCACCAATGCTGGCATGCAAGGGAATGGCTTAAGTGAATTTCCAAACATTTCCAGCGACGGACGGTACGTTACCTTCGTGTCGAACGCTAATAATTTAGACCCGACCGTCAGTTCTGCGGGTGGTATATACGTGTACGATCGGACCACGAAGTTAATCGATATAGTAAGCCTCAGTGACACCGGCGTGCAAGGGAATGGATGGAACCAATCTCCATTCCTGTCCGCCGACGGTCGGTACGTAACGTTCACTTCTACCGCTACTAATCTAGTCTTAGGGGATACGAACAACTCCAATGATGTCTTCGTTTACGATCGGACCGCGAAGAAGATCAAGCGAGTTAGCATCGCCGCGACTGGCGAGCAAGGGAATGGCCACAGTTATTCCCAGTCCATGTCTCCCGACGGTCGATTCGTTACATTTAGGTCGAACGCTGGCAATCTTGTGCCGGGGGACACGAATAATGCGTCTGACATCTTTATCGTACCCAACCCATTTGCACCTTCTGGTGTAACTCTTAATCTACAAGCGGGTCAGGTCTACAATGATCTCAATCTCGGGTTGGTTCCTAACCCTGGTGCGATCAGCGGGCGTGTTTTTGAAGATACGGTTTCGAACGGAGTCTTTGATACGGGGGAACCTGCCATTGCAAACGCAGTTGTGTTTCTCGACCTGAACGCGAATGGCATTTTTGATGCTGGGGAACGTTCCGTTACCACGGCATCGGATGGTACGTATCAGTTTCTCAATACCGATTCTTACCAATCCTATTCGATTGTTGTTCAAGTCCCGATTGGCTATGAACAAGTTTCGCCTGGTGCGAGTGATAAGTTTGCTTGGAATATTTTTCTACCTGCCGGTGGTACCGTGACCGATCGAGACTTTGCGATTCGTCGTGTGCAATCGACTGGGCAATCGAGTGCATCGGCGGTGAGTGGGCGGCTTTATGACGATCGCAATGGGGACAGGGTTTTTAATGCAGGCGATATTCCAATCGCTAATCGTGAAGTCTATCTGGATGCGACTAATTTTGGGGTGCGTGATGCGAATGAGCCACGGGTACTGACGGATGCTCAGGGCTTTTATTCGATGACTGGACTCAGTTCGCGAACGGTTGCTGTTGCGACTACGCTTGACTCGAGTCTGGTGCATGTAACGCCGCTGGGAAGTAATTTTACTCTTCAAAAGTTTCCTCTGTATAGTTCAGTTCGACCTTTTAGTAACCCACAAGCCATCGCGTCCGGGGACTTCAATCAAGATGGATTGCTGGATGTCGCGATGGCACTTGGCGAAGCTAATAAACTAAGTATTCGATTGAATAATGGGCTGGGTGGATTCCTTGCGACGGAGATCGATGTCGATCTTGGAAGTAATGGAACGGGCCCCACTTCGCTGGTGGTTGGCAATTTTGATAATGACTCGAGATTGGATGTTGCGCTGACCGCTAACTTTTCGTCGAAGGTCTCCGTGTTGTTGAACTTCAATCCAACCACGAGGACCTTTGCGTCTCAGGCATCTGTCAACGTAGGATTGCTTCCGATTGATCTGGTGGCTGGACAGTTTGGTGGTGATTCGAAACTGGACTTAGCGGTGGTGAATCAAGGAAGTACGACGGTCGCATCCACGGTTCAACTGCTGACCAATAACGGCAATGGTGGATTTACCGCGGGAGCCGCCATTGCAACCGGTGGCAAGTCTTCGGTGTCAATTGTCGCTGGTAATTTCGCGGGTGATGCGTCCACTGATATCGCGATTGTGCATTCCACTCCACTGACCACCACTACACCTAGCGGTGGTGTCACCGTTCTACGAGGTAATGGTGCCGGAGGTTTGACGCTCGAGCCGAGTTACTACCAAGTCGGTGCTCTGCCGATCGACTCAGTAACCGCTGATTTTAATAATGATGGTCGCGCGGATATGGCTGTGGCGAACTTCAGTTCGAACTCGATCTCGATATTGCTCGGTCAAGCTAACGGAACCTTCCGAGTTCAAACAGCCATTCTGGGAACGGCCAGCGGTGCTTTTGATATCACCGTGGGCGACATCGACAACGATAGCGATATAGATGTGATTGCAAGTAATCTTATCGATCGCAATATCTCCATCTTCCGTAATGTGGGTGTGAACCTAACGACTGGAGATGTTCAGTTTGAACCATTGGAAAACGTTGGCTTAGGACAGTTCTCACTCGCCCAGCGGATGCCGCTGGTGGTTGGAAACTTTGATAACGATCGATCGGGCCCTGGTGGAACGGGGACGCTCGACATTGTCACCATTCCACAACAGACCGATACGCTGCATGTCCTTACTAACCGGCTAGTTAACGGAAGCCGGCGAGTTGCTCTGACCGGATTGAATACCGTTACCGGTTTAGACTTCATCATTCGGTCGGCAGTGCTGCTTCCTACGATGAACGCGATCGATAATCCGCTACCTATTCTGGAGGACGCTGGCCAGCAAACCGTATCGCTCTCGGGGATCGCTCGTGGGCGAACCGGTGGACCTGCTCTTCGGATCACGGCAAGTAGTTCTCAAACTTCGGTGATTGCAACTCCATCGGTTCAGTACGCCGAGCCGAGTACCACCGGTTCGTTGCTCTTTACTCCGGTCGCTGATGCGAGCGGAATATCGGTCATCACGGTTACCGTTACCGATGCGGGTGCGGACGCAGTGATGGATACTTCCGATGATGGAGTTCTGGTTCGATCGTTTACCGTGACAGTTACTCCGGTCAACGATCGACCAACCTTCACGGGACCGCTAGGTCAAACGGTAACTGTCAATGAGGACTCCGGTAGTGTATCGATCGCTAATTTTCTGACCAACATTACTGCTGGTGGTGGGGCTAGCGAAAGCGTTCAATTGTTGCAGCCATTTACCATCACCGTCTATACTCCGGCTTTGTTCCAAACCTTGCCGACCATCGATGCTTCAGGCCGCCTGAGCTTTACCTCCGCGCTCAACGCTTCGGGTTCTTCGACGATCATGGTGACGCTCAAAGACAACGGCGGTATAGCCAATTTTGGGTCGGATACCTTCAGCGAGTTCTTCTTTATCCTCGTTTCTTCTGTCAATGATGCGCCTTCGATTTCCATTCTAGGTAATCAAGCCGCGCCCGTCAGCTCAGGAATTAAGACCGTCAGCAACTTTGCATTTGATTTCGCTCCAGGGGGCGGACCGGATGAAGCAAATCAATCGATTTCAGAGTTCGTTGTCACGAATAACAACCCTAGCTTGTTCCTGTCTCCACCAACTATCGATACCAACGGGACGCTTCGCTACACGCCTTCATCAACAACGGGAACGGCCAACGTCAGTGTTCGCGTTCGCGACAACCGTGGTACGTTGAACGGTGGTGTTGATCTATCAACGGCGCGTAGCTTCACGATTTCGCTCCAGCCAGCGGCTGCATCGATTCTCAATCGTCAACTCTTCTATAACAACGCAGGTGCAGTCTTTGGTACCAACGGAGCGAATGCAACGGATCTCAATTACAACCCCATTCTTGCGATTGCTTCGGACAAGACGCCCGTTTTGCCTGGTGCTTCGGCAGTCTTGCGTAACAATTTCAGCAACTACACGCGTGGAATAAATGGACTAATCGTTGACATAAGCAATCCAGCCAATCTCAGTCAGATAAATACGGGGAGCTTCCAGTTCGCCTTCTGGAACTCTTTTAGCACTAGCAATCAGACTCCAAACTTTTTGGACATTGCAGCCCCTGCTGGATTCACCGTGTCGCGACTACCTGGCGCTGGTCAGGGTGGTTCGGATCGATTGGTTTTGAGATTCAACAACAACACGATCCAGGATGGATGGCTAAGTGTAACCGTACTGGCCAGTACAACGTCCACAGGACTAACGTCAAACGATGTTTTCTACTTTGGAAACCTTCGAGGAGACGTGTCACCCACCTCGCCAACCTTTGTATCTGTCAACAACAATAATTCAACGGACCTTTTGGCACTACGAAACAATACCTCACCAACAACCGGGCTTCCGGTAACGAATATCTTTGACGTAGATAAGTCTGGATCAGTTAATTCGACCGACCTTTTAGCTGCCAGAATAGCAGGTCAAACCAACAACCTGAGGAACTTCCGGCTATTCACGGCCCCAGCGAGTATCCAGCCAGCAAGCTCAGCAATCGCTCCGGAAGTATTATCACCCAAAGTCATCAAACGATCACTTGCAGCAACCGACGACTTCTTTGCGGAGTTCATAGAGTAACCAGGTATGAATAAAGTAAGCACCCCCGATGAAGCTGGATTACCAGACGCCAATCAGGATTTTAAAACCGATGCGTTGCCGCCTCCACCGGAGGAATCGGATAACAAAAACAGTGACATCTTTGCGACTCAAGACTTCTTGGCAGAAACGCAGGACCTAGCACCGAAAGACGCCTTTGCTACTACAGCGCAAGATTATACCGAAGTAGGTTCGAAGCAAAGTGACCAAATAGAATCCGAAATTCGAAGGTTTCATATAAAGAAGCACCATGCCAAAGGTGGGTTGGGGGTGGTTTACATAGCGACCGATTCTCAGCTCAATCGGGATGTCGCACTCAAGCAAATCCGGGGAGACTGCGCGGGGCATGAAATCTATCGCGAAAAGTTCTATCTTGAAGCGGAGGTGACTGGTCAACTAGAACATCCGGGAATTGTACCCGTTTATTCGCTAGGGCGGGACGCGTCCAATAATCCCTATTATGCCATGAAGTTTATTCACGGTGAGACTTTTCAGGATGCGATACGACGTTTTCACAAGAGCAAATCGGGTAACGCCAATATCTTCAGCGGGCTCGAGTTTCGACAACTTTTGAGACGCTTCGTAGATGCGTGTAACGCAGTCGACTACGCGCATTCGAGAAGCGTCCTTCATCGTGATATTAAGCCGGCCAATATTATGATCGGGTCACACGGCGAAACACTTGTCGTTGATTGGGGGCTAGCCAAGATGATGGACGGGAAACCCACAGAGATAATGCCAATCGACCAACCCCAGAGGCTACCAAGCGTTCGCGTCCGTCTGAGTGGTTCAAGCTCCGAAACCATGATGGGATCGTTTGGTGGGACGATTCCTTATGCTGCGCCAGAACAACTTCGAGGGTTGCTGGATAGTCTATGCCCCCAGTCGGACGTTTATAGCTTGGGTTGCATGCTCTACGAATTATTGACTAATCAGCCTCCAATTATGAAGCGAATGGATCCAATCAAAGCCGCTGAGCATATTGAAAAAAGCGAGATCACAAGTCCTCGGTCAATCATTACCGTTGTCCCGAAGCCCTTAGATGCAATTTGCCGCAAAGCCATGTCCGCATCAATTGCCGATCGATATGCGACTGCGCGACTGCTGGCAGATGATCTGGAACGATGGCTGGCAGACGAACGCGTTATTGCTTTTGGAAAGCACGAACCGATTGTCGATGCAGCCGGGCGGTTGATTCGAAAGTACCGAGGCTGGACAACATCGATTGCCACGTCGTTAGTCGTCATCGCGGGTGTTACCACCGTGGGAACAATCCTCGTCAATCGAGCCCGGCTCAACGAAAAAGAGGCAAAAAATGACGCACAAAACTACAAAGCCGAGGCGGTAGATCGATACGGAATCGCAAGGGATGCGATCGATAACTTGCTGATTAAAAGCAGTGAGTCGCTTGCAGATTTCCCCGCGACGAGAGATCTGCAACAGCGATTTCTTCAGTTAGCGGCTGATGACTATTCCAGGCTCGCTCTACGTTCAAGCCAAGACCCCGAGCTAGAGATCGAACGCGTAAAGGCTTTGGTTCGGCTGGCGGATATTCATCATGCGCAGGCCCACTACGATCAAGCCCATCAGCAGTACCAAGAGGCGATCGCGGGTATCGATAAGATAAACGAGTTTAAGCTGGAGCTGACTCCGGAAGCGAAGCTTAAGCTCGGGATTGAGTCGGCGAACATTCATACTCGATTAGGTCAAGCGTGGGACATCGAAAACCAGATCGAAGAGTCACGTGCTGCTTTCGCAAAAGCGATCACGGATTTGCGACGGTTGAATTCGAAGTATTCGTCGTCGACAATCGCCAAGAGGCGGCTCGCTGTTGCGCTAGCACTCAATGCGAACATGGAATCACGAGTTGGCGACCCGCAACTGGCGGAAGCGTTGCTCGAAGAGAGCCTTGAGTTATTGAATACCGAGGGAGTATCCCAAAGCCCGACAGAGCAACTAGCAGTCGCGCGAACACGAGAAAGCCTTGGTCGTGTTCAAAACCAACTCGGAAAGCATGTCGAATCGCTGGCGAGTTATGAAGCGGCTCAAAACGCTTCGGCAGCACTTATCGACAACAATCCAAAGAAGTCGGAGTATCGTGAGGCGTTGGCAAGTAGTCACGTATCGAGAGCGAAAGTCGCGAGAACAATTGGTGCAACGGATGTTGCTCTTCCGGACTTGCAATTGGCATTGAAGGAGTACGAGCAGTTAAGCTTAG
>JANODQ010000098.1:0-2875 GCA_031412775.1 Pirellulaceae bacterium
AGCGCCACTTCGCCGACACTGGAATCAGGTAATCCAATTTCCGTAGCCTGGACGGTCACCAATGCCAGTACGACTGGACGTACGCCAAGCTCGTGGGTCGATTCGGTTTGGTTGTCAACGGACGATACGATTGATAGCAACGATATCTTCTTAGGATCGTATAGTCGAACGTCGAGTCTCGGACCCGGGGAATTCTATTCGCGGTCGATCAACGCTCCGATCGGAATTAATGTTTCCGGTAACTATTTTACAATCGTGGTCACGGACGTGGATAATGAAGTCATCGAATCGTCAACTACTTCGAGTGTGAGCGAATCAAACAATAGTCGGATGACAGCAACCGCCACGAGCATAACCTTCAGTAACACTGTTGACTTGGTCATCGCCAGCGTCATTCCTCCTGCGACACCCTACCTGTCGGGAAGAACCGCAACAATCAATTGGTTAGGCGAAAACAAAGGAACCGGGATTGCTCGCGGTCCATGGGTTGACCAAGTGTACTTGTCACCCGATCAAGTCTTTGACCCGAGGACCGACTTTCGCATCGGTTCCGCTCAGCGAACCGCAGATGTTCCGACAGGCACATACAACGCGAGTGCCACCGTCGATATTCCAGCAGGGATCGGTGGACCGTACTACGTGTTCGTAGTTTCCGATACTTCGAATTTAGTTTTCGAACGTGGGAACGAGAACAACAACGTCAACTATTCGGCAACTCCGATCATCATCACGCACCTTCCGCCTGCGGATCTGGTGGTTGGCGAATTCTCTATTCCTACAAACATTGAACTGGGCCAACAAAGTACGATCAACTTCACGGTCATCAATAACGGAACGAACTCCGCCCGGGGGACTTGGTCGGACGCGGTCTATCTCTCAACAGATAACATTTGGGATATCAACGATGCGTTTTTTGGACGTGCTACGCATAGCGGAGACGTCCTTCCTGGTGGTAGTTACACAAGCACCTTAGTAGCACCGATGCCTGGAGTACTTCCTGGTAATTATAAGGTGATAATTCGATCAGACATTCGCAACAATGTGGTCGAGAACAATGAATTGAATAACATCGGCGCTAGCCTTGGCGCGGTGATGACCGATGCCAAGTCTTTAGCATTAGGAACTGCTGATACAGGAACCATTACGGTCAACAACTCGGTCTACTACAAAGTTACTGTGGCCGCGGGCGAGACGCTGGTGATCGAATTCGATTCGGCGGCAACGTCGGGGTACACAGAGCTTTATGCGAGCTTCAATGGGATGCCTAGTCGAAACCGTGCTGACTTCAGCGCGATCCAACCGCACAAGACGGACCAGCGGATCGTCATTTCGTCAACAACGGGAGGAACCTACTACATTCTGGCCCATGGTACCTCGATCAGCGAAGGTGCGGCGAGCTTCTCGATCCGTGCCAGAACCTTGCAGTTTACGGTTTTCGATACCAGCTACGGTCAGGGTGGAACGGTTGGCGATCGCACGATCTTGATCGACGGAGCAAAGTTTGATCGATCCGTTACTGCATCATTGATCGATATCTTTGGACGCCAGACAGATGCGATTCGATATATACGAGCTAGTGATACAAGGCTGTATGCAACTTTCAATCTTCGCGACTTGGCCATTGGGACTTATTCGGTCAGGATTAATAAGGCCACAACAAGCGAATCCACGACAGTGACCAATGGGCTGCAAGTCGTTTACTCGACAACCACTTTGCAGCCGGTGAGTATCACCAAGCCCGAAGCGATCAATCGACAGCGTGACAATCGATCTCCCACGGTGATTCCGGTTACAGTCGGCTGGCGAAATAATACGCTCAACGATATTGCTGTTCCGATGATTCACTTTTCCGCAACCGAACCGCATTCGAGAACCTACGCGGATGCTATCGATCGCAAAGGAGTTGATGCCAGCGAATTCCTTGGATTTAGTGATTCCGACGGGCCGAAGGACATTCTTCTCGCAGCAGAAACGGTCACTTCAACCTTTTACATTAAACCGCTAGACCCAACAGCCGAGCGTCCTCGCGCGGATATTCACTATGTCGCTGAGTATTTCTATGAAGATATGACTCAGTCTTATAATTGGAGCTATGATCTCAGTCGGCTAGATCTACTAGGAATGAATGACAGCGAATCGATTGCTGCACTTCGTGACTTCAAGGAACAACGCGGCGAGACAGTCGCGGGCTATCGCCAAACGATTGTTGACGGATTAAGACTTTTAGGAACTGCGGCACCGGCCAATTTGGATGCCGCGTCTAAGATGGCGATTCAGCAGATATTCAACCAATTTGTAGCGTCACGCGGTTCATCCTTGGTTGGATCTGTCACGGCTAACAGTTTGGCGATCTCCTACGATGGGCTTTCCGTGGTTCTAACGAATACGGCGGACGCGAGCGTCATTTCGACAAACGTGCTACCAAACGGAGAGTATGTGTTTCCAAGACTTGCACCTGGGCCCTACAGCGTCGCGGTGCTGGGTGGTCCTGTTGCTGCATCGACTGGCTTAACGACAACGATCATGGCCACCGTGGCTCAATCATTGAGTATCCCTCTTTCGACGGGAACGGCAACGCTCGCTCCAGCAACTCCTCTGCCTACGGTGGCCTCACCGGGCATACAAACGCCATCTGTTACGAACTTTGCTAAACCGAATCAGTTGATTGCAGGAAACGTTCTCACATCGATCTTGCCAAGCTTAGTGGGGAAAACATATCGCTTGGAGATCATCGGAGGAGCTCCAATCGGATTTACCCTACAAAACAATGGGGACTATCGATACACGTCATCGCTATCATCTGGTTTTGTCGTCCAATACGATTTAGTCGTCAATGACGTCTCATCTGGTAAGTATCGGTTCTTCAATGACCAAT
>JANODQ010000099.1:0-2989 GCA_031412775.1 Pirellulaceae bacterium
CCGAGGCGGCAGCAGGATCTATTTATTGTTGCCTGATATGTAAACTTCTGGGCACAACTCGAACATATACGCACACGCTATCTTTTTCGGTAAATTTGATAGCGCTACTGACTAAGTACAAAATGCTTTGGTGACGTCGTGTAGGATCATCTGGATTGTTACACCTATCAGTACGTCCTACACGGCGTAGCACATAATACACGCGGCAGACGCGGGCACTCGCATGAGTGAAAGAATGTTGCCTACGATGGTGACTGGCGACATGGTAATCGCCTCGACGGACGATTGTCCTAATTTTAGCGAGGTCGAAAATGTCGTCTATGATGGCGAGTAGATGTTCGCCATTTCTCTGAATCGTTTGAATAAATCGAAAGCAATCTTCGGGCGCGTTTTTAAAGCTGCGGCGATTGCTTGTCGAGTGTATTAGATCAGCGGTCGAATGACGTGGGCCGACCAGTCCATCCCCTCAAGGTTCTTCGAGTACGCACATTTGGCCGAGGCGATAATGTAGGACGCATCTTTGTAGGTGAACGTACCCGAGACTGTCTTGTCGCTTGAAAGCTGGTAGTGCTCATCAGGCAACGGGAAGTATTCGCCCACCTTCACATGATTCGGATTGGTGGATTCCAGCACCACCTGCTCTCGATTCGCAAAGAACGCCACCGACCCTGGAAGTGGCCTGCCGGTGGCGGACTTTGGCAAGCAAGAGTTTAATACCTCCGATGCCTCTGTCTGCCAGTCAAAGAAGCATGCAAGCACACCCGTTGGCGCTCTTTCACCGTTCTCACCACGAATTCCATGGGCGAAGACCAGTGATGTTTGTAGCGAATTGTCAAGCAGTTTTACGTTCGCTTCTGTAATCTGCGTCGGAGCGTCGGAGCGACTTCGCATGGCCTTCATAAACCAAATTTGATCGGCAGCGCAACGCACGTCTTTATCTGCCAACCGGCTCGGTCGCGAACATGCCTTAATCTCACCATTAGAATTCAATAGAAGGATGTTTCGATAAACCGGATAATCGTCATTGATCATGCGCAATAGTCGTTCCACGTCGGTCGCAGGTTGTTCCGTTGAATCGACCAGATAATTTTGGAAGCATGTCGTTCGCGACCAAAGCCGCAAGGCTTGGGAGCGTTCGGTTACTTTCTGCGCCATCAAATCAACGGCTTGTTTGGCGAGTGTTTCCTGCAAGCTGAGATTTAATGAAATTTCGGAATTGGCCATCTCCACAAGGAGCGATTCCATTCGACTGGTCGCCGAATCCCCGGTGGCGGTAATCTTGTCAAAGACAGGAGCTAATGCCGCACCGCGATTGCCCAGCTGCGATGCAAAGAGAATCCCATTGAGCGAAATAAGCTTGATGGCTTTTCGGTCTTCCTGGAGAGCCGCATAGGTGGTCTTGCTGATTTCGGGAACTAACTTGGATTGCATCAATTGCTTATTGCCAAGTGTCAATTGTGGTGATTTGGTCTCGGTCTGCATGATGTCAACCGCAGGTGCGACCAGGTGCGACACCCAACCGCTTCCGCCGAGTGTGTTTTGTCCCGAAGCACAGGCCGAAAACACAAAACTTTCGCGCCCTTTGAAAACCATGTGACTCCAACATGTTTCGCCGTTGACGAGTTGACGATGTGCACGTGCAAGATCGCAATGCGACCCTGGCCACACAGCGTTAGCATCGTTGGAACAAATGACCACACCGCGTTCATCAGTGAAAAAAGAAAACCATCCATCGCGAACTTTTCCGCCGTTATCAAGTGGCAAATAGTTTCCAAGCAGCGACTGGACCTCGCTCTGGAAGTCCGAAAAGACACTTATTGATCCGAGTGCTGCCGCTTGACGATCCTCTGGATCACGAATTGCCGTTGAAAAGACAATTGCTGGATGCTGCTCTTGTTCGAGCTGAGCTCGCTCAATTTGTGTTTGACTGGTGCCAGCTTTCAAAGCTTTGCTGCACCAGCTTTCGTGTAATACGTTTTTCGAAAGCAACTCTGCACGACGGTCTGGTCGAGCATTCGCAATAACTAATCCCTTATCATCGGTGACCACAATGTCAAAGAGACTCGGATATGTCGCGCGAATCATTTCTAATTGCTTGCATGCGTTATCGATATGTTGCTGGCAGCCGTCGAGTTTTTTCAGTAGCTTGCTGCCAAACTTGATGATCCCTTCTTGCCCTTCACCTGTCTTGAGAAATTCAAGAAAGGCTGTCACTACCTTTGAAAATTCGGCACGCCGATCCGAGTCAAACATCAACTCTCGACTTCGTGGAAAAAATTGAGTGATCTCATTCACTCGATCATCCAAGTCGATCGAAGTCCACGAACTTGCAAGCGACGGAATTCGAAAGGAGGTGACGGTTCCTTCTAAATAAGCAGCGAATTCCTCAAAATCCGCGCCCAGAGACTTACTCGTCTTTTTCAGCGAGCCAACGCAGGCAGCAAGAATCGGTTCCTTCGCCCACCATCGAACATCGGTCGATCGGTCCATAAGCGTACGATCGACTAGGTTTACCTTAATTTCAGCCGTTGTGCAGTACGCAGCTCCGCAGAATCGCCCACGCTCACGATAATATTGAGCGAATAAATCGGTGACGTTTTCAGATAGGTGCGTGCAAAGTAATTCGACTTTCTGCATCAACCCCGTAATCTGCTGCTGCTCGGTCACGTTGTTGCTAATATCAGCCGCCGTACATTTGCCTTGATTGCAAATCGGAAGGATTCCGTTTAGGTCCGCAACAATTCGATCATGAAACCGGCGATGTGGCTCGGTCATGAAGTTACGGTAACTGGTAGAGGATTGAAGATCGCTAGTAGCTTCGGTCATCTTTGGGGCTCGTTTAATTCTAAAAGTAAGCAGTCAATAAGCTTGGAAAAGTTCAGGAGGATAAGATCGCCACCTTCGGTATCGAAGACGCCATCATAAAATTCTTCGGACAAATGAGCTGGCGTCGCATGCATCAGACTTGGGTCGACATCGAGAATTCCCG
>JANODQ010000100.1:0-15777 GCA_031412775.1 Pirellulaceae bacterium
CCCGAGCAAGACTTGCGCGGCGAGCTGACTCGTTACCTTGCCTCGCAAAATATTTGCGTCGCAGCCGGTCACACGAACGCTAGTCGTGATCAAATGCTTCAATCGATCGATAGTGGATTACGGCTCTTTACCCACTTGGGAAACGGCTGTCCCGCAAACCTCGCGAGGCATGACAGTATTATTCACCGAGTCCTATCGCTGAGAGATCAAATTCATGTTTCGTTGATCGCGGATGGACACCATCTTCCACTGTGGTTATTACGATCTTGGATCGATTGGTTTGGTATCGATCGCGTTACAATCATTAGCGATGCGATCAGCGCGGCTGGGTTGCCGTCGGGCTTGCACTCGCTAGGCAATCGCATGGTTCTCGTCGGAGACGATGGCGTTCCACGAAGCGAAGACCGAAGCCATTTCGTTGGCTCGGGAGCAACGCTTGGTCAAATGAATTCCATTCTCGATTCTCAGTTACAACTCAACGCGAGCGACCGGCAGCGACTGCTAATGACGAATCCGATGACACTTATCTTCGGTCACGACTCGCACTTACACACGCGTGGCAATGAATTGCAGAGCTCGTAATCATGGGAACAAAATCGACTGTCTATAAAGTCGATCTGATGGTCAACGACATCGATCGGCAATATTATGCGACTCATAGTTTGGTTCTCGCACAGCACCCATCTGAACCCGATCGTCGCGTGATGGCTCGACTGTTGACATTTGCTTTGTTTGCCGATGAACGATTGGAGTTCGGTCGTGGTCTCAGTACGCATGAAGATCCAGACCTGTGGCGACGCGATTTGACAGGTGCTGTTCAGCAGTGGATCGAACTTGGGCAACCAGACGAGTCGAATATTCGCAAGGCGTGTGGTCTTGCAAAAGAAGTCGTAGTAGTCACCTACAGCGGGAACTCGGCTGAAGTTTGGTGGACCAAGAACGCAGCCTCGTTGTCGCGATCAAAGAACTTGCGAGTTATCGACATTGAATCGGCTTCGTTAGATAACGCAACTCGCTTCCTAGATCGACGCATAAGCCTGTCGGCAACCATTCAAGAAGGTGAATTTCAACTGAGTAACGGGACCGATTCGATTGAAATCATCACGCATTCTCGCACCGATTAGACTTTTACGGAAATAACATGCGACTGTTGTTCACCAACTTAGAAATTTATTCCACCGTATTTCCACTAGACCTAGAACCCTGTTACAGCCAATGATAGTGGAATGGAAACTGAGCGATTACGAGTCAAAGCAGATTTAAAGGGTCAATTGGACGGAGACGTCTTGTGCGATGCGATTCATTGTCAAATGTACGCATCCGATGCAGGGGTTTACGAGCTGACGCCGCTGGGGGTGATTAGGCCACGTCATGCGGGCGATGTGGCTTTGACGGTGAAGTACGCCAAGGAAAACAATCTGGGCCTGTTTCCCCGAGGAGGCGGTACGGGTCTGGCTGGACAATCGCTCGGCCCTGGTCTGGTTATTGATTTTGCGAGGTACATGCGTCGAATAAGCCTGTTTGATCCCGAAGCAGGAACCATACGCGTGCAGCCAGGGGTTGTCCTTGCCGAGCTGAATCAATATTTGGATGAGCGCGGGATGCTTTTTGGGCCAGATCCCGCGACTCGATCAGTAACAACCATTGGCAGTGCTCTCGCGGTTGATAGCTCGGGAAGCCACTGCCCGCAGTATGGAACGGCTGGTGGAAGTTTGGTTTGGATGGATTCGGTGCTTGCCAGCGGAGAGATGGTTCGACTGGAGCGAACTGCTTGGCAAGGCGACTCGGCAACCAAACTTGCTCCGACGGTAGAACGCCTCTCAAGCGAGATTGGGCAGCTCCTTTGGGCGAATCGAGAGCTGATGAAGAAGCTGCCTTGGAAAGGGGTCGCGCGTGGCTGCGGCTATCGTATCGATCAAGCAATCCATCAAAACTGGGTCGACTTGGCCCGACTTCAGTCCGGTGCAGAAGGAACCCTTTCGATCATGACGGAAGCAACCATTCGCGTCGAAAAAATCCCTGCAGTTCGAGCCGTCGTGCTCGTCTTCTGCGATCGATTGGAAACAGCAGCAAAGGTAGCTGTCGAAGCCCGTCGTGATTCCGTCGCAGCGTGTGATCTCATGGACCGACGACTACTGGAGATCGCTCGTGAAACCGACTATCGATACAACTCGTTGCTCCCACGCGGCGCGGAAGCAATGTTGCTGATCGAACAGCAAGGAGACCACCCTACTGAAGTGCGTGCCAAGCTCGCAGGACTTGTAAGTCGCGTCACGAGAAAAAACTCGGCCGTCACCAGTTCTCGCATCACGACCGATCCAACCGAACGCGATTTCTTTTGGCGATTATGTCGGCGCGTCATTCCGCGACTCTATCAAGTCAAAGGTACAGACCGCCCGCTTCCATTTGTCGAAGACATCGCAGTACCACCGAACCGGCTGGGCGAGTTCATCGTCGAAGCACAAAACATTTTCAAATCCGAACGCATCACAGCCACCATCTTTTCTCATGCTGCTCATGGTCAAATTCATATTCGCCCTTTTTTGGACCTTGGCAATCCCGTCGACATTGCAAAGATGCAGCAGGTTGCCGAGAAACTCTACGAAAAAGTCATCGAGTTTGAAGGAGTCATCGCAGGCGAACACGCGTTGGGATTGAGCCGTAGTTGGTTCGCGCGTCGACAACTGGGCGAGTTCTATCCGATCATGCGTCGCATCAAAGAACTCTTTGACCCGCAAGGCATTCTGAATCCTGGAAAAGTCCTCTCGGATATTACTCAAAATGTTAGCGACCATCTTCGACCTTCAACATCGCGTCTCCTCACGCATACTTCCCCGCAGCTTGGCCTCAACGACAATTCAAACCTGCTCAGTCAAACATCGTCCGTCACGAGACCTGTAGGTGCTGATGCAAAGAGTGAACTTGCAAATGGAAGTGCCGAGCTGGAATCCGATGCTCCGCAATCACACGTTCATAAACCAGTCATGTTACCTATCCTGATTTGGAACGACAAAGAGGATGTGACGACAACGGCTCAATCATGTAACGGATGCGGACGATGTCGCACCACTTCCAACTCGGAAAGAATGTGTCCGATGTTTCGGCTTGGGCATGGCGAGGAATCATCGCCGCGAGCCAAGGCAAACCTAATGCGAGGATTACTCTCCGGCAAGCTATCGCCGCAGATACTCGAAAGCGATGAGATGAAGGCAGTCGCGGACCTGTGCTTTAACTGCCACCAATGTCGAATCGATTGCCCGGCAACTGTTGATATCCCCAAGCTCGTCAGCGAGTTCAAATCGCAATATACGGCTGCTCATGGATTACGACTAAGCGATCTCTTACTTTCGCGTATCGATCTACTAGTGTCGGCGGCGAGCAACTTCCCTCGGATCGCCAATTGGGGACTTGAGAATCAAGCGGTTCGGTGGCTGCTGGAGAAGACGACAGGCATTGCACAGGGACGGCGGCTTCCGCGAGTGAGTCGTCAGTCTTTTACTAACTGGGCTGCCAAGCGAAGACTCAACCGACCCAAACGCTCTGGTGGTCGTAAGGTTCTTTACTTCGTGGATCAGTACGCTAACTGGCATAATCCGCTGGTTGGTCGCGCACTGACAGCAGTCCTTGAACATCAACAGGTAGACGTCTACGTTCCTTCCAATCAGCTACCCGCTTGGATGACGAAGATCTCCATGGGCGATGTTGAAAGGGCTCGGAAGCTCCTAACGCCAACGATCCGCTCGCTAGCCGAATCGGTGCGTCAAGGATACGAGATCATTACCACGGAACCGTCTGCGGCTCTTTGCTTTAAACATGAGTACTTAAACCTCATCGATAATGAGGACTCGCGTTTAGTCGCAGCCCACACTTGGGACGCCGGAAGGTATCTCTGGAACATGCACCAGAACAACGACTTGGAACTCGACTTTCAACCGCTCGCTATGTCAACGATGTACCACTTGCCATGCCATTTACGAGCGATCGACTCAGACCAACCAGGCAAAAACCTACTAAAGCTCATCCCAGGCATGACAGTACTCGATGCAGACGCCGGTTGCAGTGGTATGGCTGGAACCTTTGGTCTGAAGAAAGAGAACTATCGAAAGTCGCTCCGGATCGGTTGGCCATTGATCAGCACCATGCAACAAACTCAAGCCCAGTTCGGTGCAACCGAATGCAGCACGTGTAAGCTTCAAATGGAACAAGGGACCGATAAACCAACGCTCCATCCGATCGCAATTTTAGCTTACGCTTATGGCCAAATGCCCGAGATAAAAACCTGGATGGATCAACGCAATCAAGGACTCTCTGTGTTGTAGAGCGTACTGGCGATTTAAAAGAGTTCTTTTAATTTAACGAGCCGAAAATCGCAAGTTATCGTCCGGCTTAACACTTCAACACATCGGTTTTATCGTGCTCGTAATCGTAATCGACTGGTTCGCAATCGAATCTATTACCAACCCGAAACACGCAGTGTCACGCAAGTGATAGTTGTTTTTCCAAAGCAGATCTGTCTGTAGCTGAATTCGTAAGAATTCAGAACTCGACGTAAACCACCGTAAGTTCACTGGTCTTTAGATGTCGTACGACATTTGCTACGATCAATGACAATCGCGTCTTATCTAGATCAAGCAACTAATGAGAGATTGGATCAACAATCAGACTTGTTAAAGCGGTTCGCAGATCGCGTACCTTTAATGGCATCGGTAAGAGAATATGTTTGTCGCTTGTCTTTGCGCCTCGAACAATAAAATCTTGCTTGGGATCCACTAGCATCACTGCAGGCATCGAGGCAGTAAAAGGCTGCGTCGTTAGTTGATTAAAAGCTTCCAGTGCGTCGGAGCCTAGCTCCACGGCGCTAATGACGACACAATCCGCAGGAGACGGTTCATCCGGAGCGAACCTGGCCATTGCATTGTCAGGATCGCTAAACACAAGAACTCGATAGCCACGACTTTTCAATTTCTCTCGCAAGAGGTTTTGCATTTCTACACGGCTTTCGATGACGAGCACCGTTTTACCGATTCCCTCTTTGGCCATCTCGGGATCAATGGTCGCCATCTGGTGCCCATCTGTCTTGACCGCATCGAGCGTACCCGTTTCCATTTTGTGCAAAACTGCTTGGACTTCTAAATGCATTGCACTAATCGAGTGATACCGTTTCTCTGGATCAAACTCCAATGCTTTGTTACAGATCGCAGCCACTTGAGGAGGACAATCCGGTACCAAACTACTCAGCGGAGCAATCTCCGTGAAGCGACTGATATTCAAGCGAGCCATTCGATCGCGAGTCTCAGTCAATGGAGCAACACCCGTAAGGATATGCTGCATGATCGCCCCGACGAAGAAAATATCGCTCCGCGGATCACCTTTCTTGACACCCGAACCACGTTCAAGCGCTGCGTAATCGATCGCTCGTGCACTGGGGCAATCTGCAAGTGCTTCCGGTGAAGACGTATCAGCCATCGCCGCTAATCCAAAGTCCACCAACTTGCATCGTCCACTAGAAGTTATCAGCACGTTCGTCAGCTTTAAATCGCGGTGTGTCACCCCTCGAGAAAAAGCAAACTCAAGTCCCGTCGTAATATCCAAGATGACCCGCATGGTCTCGATGGGACTGAAGATCTTTCGAATCTTCAACATTTCACGCAACGTCTCACCTTCCACAAACTCCATCACCAAATAGGGAGTCCGTGGATCATTCTGAATTTCATAAATCGTAACGATGTTGGGATGTCTTAGTTCCAATCCCATACGACCTTCGCGAAGAAACTGCTCGACCTGAGCAACTTGATCGCGGTGTCGCCGTCGAAGAACTTTTACCGCCACGACGCGATTGGTTTCGCGATGCACTGCGCGAAAAACTCTCGCGAACGTTCCTGCACCGATCATGTACAGAACTTTGTAGGGACCATAGAAGTATCCCAGTCGCTCGCCAGTCAGAATCCGGTCCAACTGGAAATTGGTAAGCAAGTTCTTTCGCAACAAGAGCGACTTGAAGGTCTCCAAGTCCGCATCCTTCGAACGCATTTCCACCCAAGCAGCTTCCATCTGATAGGACGTCGCCAGACCGAAGTCGATAACGCGTTGTGAAAGTGTGCTTGGCGTAAATTCCATAAACCGAATATACCGGAATGGTGTAATGAAGACGAACGTCAATGGTGGCGTCGACGGCCAGCCTGGGATTCCGCAAAACCCTCGTGACAGGCAAACTTAACTATAACCAAAAACCAAAACGAATAAAAAAGAATCCGGACGATTCCGCTCGATAAGCCAAAGCTTTTCGAGTGGAATCATCCGGATAAAACGTTAGGTGTTCTTTCGAAGGACTAACGCAATCTGTTGGGAGTCACATCGTAAAGGACCAGGCACGGCGAGTGGCGATCGTTACATGACCGGTTGGAGGAAGTGACTACCGGGAGTTGTGTTGAGGGTAAGCTTACGCTGCTTCTTCGTCTGAATCGTTCGAGTTCGATCCACCTTCGTTTTCGCCAGTCCATTCGCGAAGTTGTTGCTGATAAAGGTCTCGTTCACGACGAGTCGCTTCCAAGTCGAATACGAGGTACTTCATGTCAAGGCGAAGTTGGCCGAGTGCTTCTTGTACTAGCTGAAGAATCTTTCGGCGACGATTTGTGCTTTCTACAACTTTCTGAAACGCTGGCTGAAGCGTGAGTCGTTGAGCTGCTGGGAGTGCTTCAATGGCACGCGACAGTTCGACCAATTCAACTGGAGTGTCATTTGTTTGTACGTCGGAAGATTGGGCGGCAGCACTCATGTTTCGATTCCTAGCAGTGAAATTGGGAGTTTGGAGGAAAGTGTTCCAGCGTCGCTGATGACTGACTACTAAAGCACGGCCTGTGCCAGAGCTTGAATTCGTCCACTCAGCATGCACCCTAAAGTGTTGAAAGTCAACAACTTAGGACAATCACGAAAGACCGCAAGGTTTTCTCAGCCCGCACAGCTTGTTGTAGATTCGCCTCACGAATCGATCTGGCGAAACAGCCCTAAGTCTTGCTAAAAGAAGAACTTAGAATCGCTTCGAGGCACTTTTCGCACGTTTTTCAACCGTCGTTGTATCCGTGCAACAGCGTTGAAAAAAAACGACATTTTTTATGTTTCTTCTCAAGTCACCTATGATGAGCTCGTTGGAGCCCCCCAAAAGAAGGCCCCGTCGTCGTAGCCTATTTGACTCTGAGCCGATGGCGCTAGCCACGGGTGCGTCCCCTGGACCGATGGCGTTTGCCACAGGTGCCAGCCCTGAACGAACAACTTTTCAAACGAATTGCACCTTGGTACATTCGCCACCCGAGGCTAGCGCCTACGGCTCAGTGATTACTCTTGCTTCGTTAGAACTCTTTCGATGGCTGTTATTGCTCATCATCGGAATCGTTCTGTCGATGACAATCGGTACTTATTCCGCAAGTGCTCAGTATCGCGACGACTTTGAGGGAGGACGCCCACGGCTGCGTAAATGGAAAGATGATTGTGCTGGCCGCATCGTGCTATCGCAGCTCACACAATTAATGCCCAACAGCGGTGTCTCCAGTGAGATGGTTGATGTTCAATGCGGATACGGCTCCTACATGTATCTCGAGTACGCTCTCCCGAGATCAGCCATTCTGGACGAACTGCAGCTGGTTCTATCGATGCGTTCGGCTCCAAGTGGAATGCGACCAGCCTTTCGAGTTGTCTTTCCACGTACAGCTCATCCGGCAACAAGTGATCCTCTGACGACACTTCTCTTTGGTACGCCGACACGCGGTGGTGGTACATTCTCGCGTGTCGAAGTTCGTGGAGTCATGGCATTACTTGCAGATCAGCAGCGAGTGCTTCGTACACAGTTTGGTTCCGCCATCGACCTTCGTGATGCCTATATCGATGCGGTTGTCATTGACGTCTATAACGGACCTGGCAATACAAAGCTCCAAGTCGATGACCTTAATATCGAGGGCTTAGTTCCCGCAAATGCCGTGATACTGCGCGATACAATGCGAGAGAATCGCGATGGCAATACCACCGATCAACGCCAGTACCTTTCCATTGGTGCCGTGACAGATGCGATGACACCAGCGCTTGCGCTGGCCGAACGAGCTCGCGACTTGCGTGCATCGGTCCCTCGCTGGATACAGTATCGTGGAGAAAGCATCGAGTGGCTTCAATCGCTTGGCTTTAATGGACTGGTTCTATCAGAGCCCGCGGCACCTCAAATACTTGCCGAAGCGGGTCGACTAAATCTCGCTCTCATCGCACCGCCGCCAGCGCTGATGCCAAGCCCATCGGAACAACCCTCCTATGCACCGGTTCAGGCTTGGTCAATCGGTTGGTTGATGGATGCTTCGCAAATCGACGATTCACGAATGCTTTCCACCGAGTTGCTGCAATACCCGCAAGCGATGCAACGACCAACAATTGTCGAAGCCATGGAGGCCTTCAGTGCCTATGGAAGAATGGCAGACATCCTTGCGATCCCTGTCCCCACCGCCGCGTCACTGCGTAGCCAACGCGAGGCCGAACAACTGCTTCGTAGTAGCCTAAATTCAACTCGCGGCCGTACCATTCCGCTGACATCCATGGTTCTAGAACCGACACAGGAGTGGACAACTCAATACGATCGAATCGCTAATAGTCTTCGGTCCAACGCTTTGTTAGCGACAACTTTTGACTCGGCCTTGGCAAGATCGAAAGTCTTACGCAGCATCTCACAAGAAAGTCGCGGTTGGTACTTTCGTTCGTTGCGACCGCTCGATGATTCAACAAGCAGCACCATGGATGGCGGTACGCAGCGCATCGATAGCTACAAAGCAATCGCGGAAGAACTGGAGCTCATTGCTCCATGGATTCAAAGTGGTGAACCCGCAACACCGATCCCGCTTTCACCTGCTCTGAATTATGTTGCTCACCGCATCACAATGCCTAGATCGCAGTTGATCACCCTTTGCTACCAAGCCGATTACGATTCAATGGTTCTCGCAGCACCTGACCGCGAATCACTGGAGCTCACGCTACCACGACAAGAACAAACGATTGCCGCTTATCGAATCACACGAGGCAGACTCGAATCAATCGCTATCCAACCATCGCCTGAGGGATGGAGACTTGTGATTCCGCAACCTGCTGCAATCGAGATGCTGGTAATGACCGAAGACCCTCGCGCGATTGCCTACCTTCAGACGCGTATTCGCGACACGGCCTTGTCGATGTGTGAGTCGCGTCTATCGATGGCTGAACAGGCCCTTCAGACAGTTCAAATGGCACTCGTTGCAGAGCAAGTCCTTCCCAATAGTCCTGCATGGCGAGAAGTCAGTCTAGCCGAGGCTGATTTGCGAGCGGCAACTCAACACTTGATGCGAAGCGATCTTCATCAAACGATGATCATGGCCGATGCCGCATGGCGACGCGGACAACGATTGCTTCGCGCGTCTTGGGATCGTGCTCGTGAAAGCTTTGCTTCGCCGCAAAGCAGTGTGCTACTCACATCCGCGATGTCGCTTCCGTTACACTGGGAAACACAACGAACGCTCGCCAATCGCGATTGGCAACCGCTAAGCATTCCCGGCAATGATGCCGATCAAAATCAAATGCTCGCAGCAGGTTGGTCCGTTTTTCGGCGGCTAGAAGATCGCGTGAAGAGCGATTGGCAAGTCGTCAGCAACGCCGGACCAGATGGCTCGGCGGCTGTTTACATGGAAGCAAAATCCATGGATTCAGGCGTTGTCCCCGGCGGCTATGCGGGAACATCCATGTTGCTCTCAAGCCCTCGCATCGAACTGCCACCTGACTCGTTAGTTCACATCCAAATGCTGGTGAGAGTCGCCGAGTGCAGTGATCTTCCCCAGAGCGGTATCCTCGTCTACGACAGCACAGCGGGCTCCGGAGTAGGGCAATTGGTCAATCTTCAATCGACCGATTCAAAAACATGGCAACGTGTGAGTCTCTATCGAATGACATCTGCTGAAGAAGGAATCCAAATCCAAATCGAGTTACGCGGCGAAGTGAAAGCCGCAATCGATCAAGTCCGAATCGATTCGCTCATGCTAAGCCCCGAGTCGCAATTCCCAACCCGAGTCATCGACCCAGTGGAACGTGCTCCAGGACCAACATAGAAACAATTGAGCCACATTCTGAGCCGATGGCGCTAGCCACGGGTGCCGCGCGGCGATTGCGGGTTTGAATTGATTGAAAGATTACCGGGGGGAACCCGGAGCTAGCGCTCACGGCTCAGGGTGAAAAAAATTCTCCCTAAAACAGCGGCATTTGCCTTGGTCGCATCATCCCCGTGTTTACCAACGTAGGTAACTCTGGCCAGTCCTTCAACGGATCCAACTTTGCGACCTCTTCACCGATCAAACGATGCATCCAACGCGCCAGCTCAGGAGCCATCGCGTCATCAGGAGCGTGAGTGAAAACCCAAGGCTCAAGTCCCTCGACGATCCATGCCGCGATTTGCTTGGACCATTCGTCCCAATAAGTCGTCACCTCATCCGGCTTGTTGCGACCAACGACTCGGACAAAAGGATGCTTCCCCGTGACCGTAGTTCGAAATGGACTCTTGGGCTTCCGCTTTTGTGATTCGATTTCGATAGAATCGGAAGGAGGCAAACTGAAAAGCGGACGCGAATCAAACAACACGCGATCGATGCTGAGGTCCGCTAACACCTTATCGAGCCACTTTTCGTTCGGCCCCTCATCGAACCAATCGCTGTGGCGCACTTCAACTGCCCACTTGCAAACTTGCGGGAGACGTTTCAAAAATATTGCTAACGCGTTGCGTGAGCGTGCCGAAAAACGAGGCCCAAGTTGCACAAACGTAATCCCCAACCGGCCAACTTCGTGAAGTATCTTCAATCGATGAAGGAACTCTCGCGTCACATCGTCACAGTCGACAAGCTCTGCCTCGTGCGTGATTCGCTGTGGAAACTTAAAAGAGAACTGAAAAGTATCAACACATTCTGAAGCCCACTTCTCAAACGTCTCATTCGATGGCATCGCGTAGAAGGTACTGCTGCCTTCAACCGTTCCAAACATTTGCGAATACCATCGTAGGCTTTGCGACTGCGCAGTTCCACTTGGATAAACGATGTTCCCCCATTCTTTACATGTCCACACCGGACACCCCAACCGATAAGGCCATCGATTCCAGTCAACAATGTTTGAGTTCGCGGAAATAGCCATTGTAAAAATGTGGATCGCAAAAATGCGGATCGCAAAAAGCAGAATGGGTAAGTCAGGCATTTCTACGAAAACGGGTCGATGACTCTTCCGAATCACCGACCCGTTTGTCGCTTAAATCCCCGACCGTTGGCGGCAAGAACGGAGCCGCTGCGAGACTGGCGAAAGTCGAGCGTGCTACTGCACTTGCCCTGATTGACCTTGGCCAACGCATTATGATGGTCCCTCTGCCGAAAAGACGACCGGGGAAGGCCGCAAGGTATTTCTCCGTTGCGAATTGAACTATAGAGATCAACCCTACCGTTTCAAAGATGAATCTCAAAATAAATTCGACTCTTCACGACATTCTCTCGAATTTTTTATCAGCTTTTTAGTGAAAACCCACTGCAAATCTGGACACATCATCTCCCACGGACTGCGGTGATGAAAACGGCACTTTTCCTGAGCCGTAGCCTCGGGTGCTTTCTGGTAAATTGCGGCAAAATCGAAACCCGTGGCTAGCGCCATCGGCTCAGGTTTCACCGGCCCACTCCAAGACTGGCAACCAATCGCTATGTTCGCTCGGGACAATGGTCCCAAGCTACGAATTGTCCGCGGACTATTTCAAACACTCTTATGACTTCAACATATCTTTGAAGACTTGCTTTGCAGTTGCGATTGCTTCGGCGAGTTTCTCGGGATGCTTGCCGCCAGCTTGTGCGAGATCTGGTTTGCCGCCACCGCCGCCACCGACAATTGCTGCAACGGGACCAATCCATTTTCCTGCACTCAACTTGCGTTGAACCAGGGCTGGACTGATCGCGGCAATAAGCGTGACTTTGTCTTCATCCGCTTTACTGCCCAGCAGTACTGCTACCGGAACATCAGAGTCCTTGCGCAGTTGATCGATCCATTGCCGCATGATTCCCGGGTTTGCACCAGGCGTTTCAGCGACAACCAATCGAACGTCTCCAACCATCTCCGAAAGTTTTAGCAAATCATCGATGGTCAGTGTGCTTCCTTCAGACATATTCGCCAGTTGGTGATGAAGCGAGTCTTGATCCGCAAGAAGCGTTTTAATGCGAGTTGCAACTTCTTCCATCTGCACATTGATCGCTCGTGATACATTTCGCACAGCATTGCGAGCGATCGAGTAACTTGCTGAAGTACTTGCTGAATTGCCTATTGGCGACTTCGGTGCAACAGCTTGCTTACCAACTTTTTCCGGTGCCGCTTCGCCGCCGGTTCCTGTGGTAAGTTTCTTCAATTTGCGAATTGCGGTGATTAGATTTGCGGCGGTATCAGCGAGACTTTCAACCGAACACCCAAGCAAAGTACACGCTTCGTTGGCAACCTTTTCAACATTCGCGCGGTACTCATTGGCACGTGAACCGGTCAAGGCGGTAATACGTCGAGTACCTGCCGAGACGCTCTCCTCGCTCAAGATTTCCAGCGTCTGAACTTGTTGCGTATTGTCCAAGTGAATACCACCGCAAAGTTCGCGAGAGAAATCTCCCATTGTTACCATGCGCACTGGGTCTGGATACTTTTCCCCGAAAAGCATCATCGCACCTTCTTTGCGAGCATCAGCAAGCGAAACCAACTTCCATGACACCGGCGCCTTCTGATCGATGCAAGAATTAGCAATCTCCTCGATCTTTTTCACTTGGTCTTCCGTGAGTGATTCCTGATTGGTGAAGTCAAATCGCAACCAATCTCGGTCGACTTTGCTTCCCTGCTGCTGCGCGTGCCCGCCAAGGGTTGTTTGCAAAGCATGATGCAAAATATGCGTCGCCGAGTGAGCCCGACGAATTGCGTCTCGATTCGCAACGTCCACGATCGCATCGACGGTTGCACCCGCTTTGATTTCGCCTGACTTGAGCGAACCCACATGCACCACGAGATCTCCAGCCCGCTGCGTATCGGCCACTTCAAAGACAAATCCATCGCTTTGGATCGTTCCATTGTCACCGACTTGCCCGCCACTTTCGCCGTAGAAAGGCGTGCGATCCAAGACAATGCGAACCATCGTGTCTTTGGCTGCAGAAGCTTGTAATGAACTGACAAGTGAATCTTCTTTCGGCGGTCCGAGGATAATTCCTTTGACGACCGCTTTGGAAGACGTGGATTGATAACCGAGGAAGTCGCTCTTTTGTACAGCTTCTTTCAGTGATTCTATCGGCCCTGTTTTGAAGAGCGTCTTTTGATCGTCGCCGCTGACCTCGCCGTGTTCGTCCATCGCCTCGCGATAGCCGTCCCAATCGAACGTGAGATTCTTTTCTGCTGCGAGTGCTTGAAGGAGTTCCGGCGGGACGCCATAGGTTTGATATAGTCCGGCTGCCTCACGACCATCCACCATGACTTTGTTGTCCGATTCCATGTCGTCGAACATGCGATGAATGCGATCCAAGCCGCCGTCGATCGTCCCAAGGAAGTCAGCTTCCTCGCGTTTCATGACAGACTGAACTCTTTCAATTGTGTCGCCTAGCTCTGGATAGGGCCCGCGCATCATCCCTGCAACGATCGGAACCAATTGATAGAGGAACGGATCCCGCAGGCCGAGTTGGTGACCATCCAAGACGGCTCTTCGAAGCAGTCGTTTGATGACGTAGCGTGCTTTCTTGGGGCCTGGATAAACGTTCTCATGAATCGCGAACGTACAAGCTCGTACATGGTCGGTGATTCTTCGCAAGCGTCGTCCTGCGTCGCTGTCGTATTCGTAATTGACTCCACAGACTTCGGCGGCTGCTTTCACGATCGGGAACAGGATGTCGATATGGAAGTTGCTTGGTACGCCTTGAAGCACGCTTGCTGTTCGTTCTAGTCCCATCCCGGTATCGATATTCTTGCTTGGTAGCGGCCGCAAATTGTTTGGTGGATTCCCTACGCGATTGAATTGCGTAAAGACCAAGTTCCAGATCTCGACAGATTTACCGTTGTCTAGCTGAAAGTAGATTTCGCTACACGGACCGCAGACGCCGTCGGGACCTT
Source organism: Pirellulaceae bacterium (assembly GCA_031412775.1). Classification (GTDB taxonomy): domain Bacteria; phylum Planctomycetota; class Planctomycetia; order Pirellulales; family Pirellulaceae; genus JAIYDQ01. Next base: position 14,140 of record JANODQ010000100.1, read on the forward strand.
GGCTTGGAGCACTTGCTGGCCAAAAGTTTTCGTCTTCTTCGAGTCTTGCGATTCGGTTAGTCGGCAGACCGATTTTTTCGTTCCAAATCCCAGCCGCTTCGTCATCGTCTTTGTAGACCGTGACCGTGAGCCGATTAGGGTCGATCGCAAGCCATTTTTTGTCGTTCAAAAACTCCCAAGCCCAATGAATCGCTTCTTCCTTAAAGTAGTCGCCGAAGCTGAAATTACCGAGCATTTCGAAAAATGTATGGTGATAAGCCGTGCGACCTACGTTATCGATATCGCCCGTTCGCAAACACTTCTGGCAAGTTGTCGCCTTTGTGAAGTCTAGCTTAACCTTACCCAGGAAGTGATCCTTGAACTGGTTCATTCCAGCAGGAGTGAAGAGCACGGACGGATCCCACGTCGGCACCAACACGTCGCTACCTTGACGGTGACAGCCCTTGGATTGAAAGAAAGAAAGATACTTTTCGCGTAGTTCGTCCGTGTTCATAGCTGCGGGTTTGGGTCGAGAAGGAGTGAGTAAGCAGAACTTCCAATAGGAAGTATAACGCTCTTGCGAAAAATGGAACATGACGCCGCAATTGCAAACGCATTCTCGGTCAAATTCGTGGCAGAAAGCCTTTATCCGTAAGCCAGACAAGACCTACTTTTGCAGTAGCGCTTCCCATTGCAGTTTCGACTGTGCAAGAGTTAGCAAACGCGAACAAGTATGGACAAAGCTTTGGACTGCTCCGACTCGTCGGAGCTTTAAGACTAATCTGTCGGTTCTGTGTCCGGAAATTTGTAGTGAAGAGAGAGCCGTTCGATCAATCTGAAACAACTCACAAAAAGCTGCGACAAAGTCACAGCACTCCAAAGCTTTGGACTGCTTCGACTCGTCGGAGCTTTAAGACTGATCTAGCGGTTCTCTATCCGAAGATTTGTGGTGAATAGAGAGTCGGCCAAATGATCTGAAACGATCCCTAGAAAGCTGGGACCAGTCCCAGCACTCTAAAGGCAGTTAGTCGACAACTTTGGCGTCGATCCACTTCATAAGGGCTCGTAGCTTTTGGCCGGTCTTTTCGATTGGGTGGCTGCGTTCTAATCGACGAGTCGCCTTGAACGAAGGTGCACCTGCGCGGTTCTCCAGAATCCAATCACGAGCGAATTGTCCGTTTTGGATTTCGGTAAGAATCTTCTTCATCTCGGCTCGAGTTTCGTCGGTGATTAGTCGTTTACCACGAGTGTAATCGCCGTACTCGGCTGTATTTGAAATGCTGTAACGCATGTAGCTTAGTCCACCTTGGTAGAACAAATCTACGATCAACTTTAGCTCGTGCATGCACTCGAAGTAAGCCATCTCTGGTTGGTAACCAGCGTTGACGAGCGTATCAAAACCGGCCTTAACCAGCTCGCTTACACCGCCGCAAAGCACAACCTGCTCGCCGAACAAATCGGTTTCGGTCTCTTCAGCAAAAGTCGTTTCAATAACGCCACCACGAGTCGCACCGATTCCCTTGGCATAAGCGAGCCCGAATTGCTTGGTCTTTTCGCTTGCTCCTGCCATAGCGCCAAAAGACCTGGAACTCCACCACCTTTTTCGTATTCGCTACGAACCAAATGGCCAGGTCCCTTTGGAGCAACCAACATCGCTTC
>JANODQ010000101.1:0-2492 GCA_031412775.1 Pirellulaceae bacterium
TCGAAGACGCCTGTGCCGGGCTCAATTCACTCGTCAGCCTGTCCGCGATCGGGCTCTTCTATGTTTACATGCTGCGCGGCAGCAACTGGCGCTACTCGCTGCTGCTTCTCGCCCTTGTGATTCCCATCGCGATCGCCGCCAACATGATCCGCGTCGCGGCGCTGGTCCTCATCACCTACCACTTCGGCAATGCTGCGGCGCAGGGTTATCTCCATAATTTCGCCGGGATGGTGACGTTCACATCGGCGCTGCTGTTCATCTTCCTCGTCGACAAGCTGCTGACGCCGGTGCGCAATGCGCTCGCCAGCCGCCGGGAAGTGCCGGCATGAACCGGCGTGATCTCCTGCTCGGCGGTGGCCTTGTCGCGGCAGCAGCGGGGGCTGAAGCGATGCGGCCGCGCGATCGGTTGATTCTGATGCCCGATGGCCGCAAGCTCGAGGATATCGTTCCCAAGAAGATCGGCGCCTGGGCGCCGGTTGAATCCGATGCCTTCGTGCTTCCCAAGACGCAAGGCTCGCTCGCCGACAAGCTTTACAACCAGACGCTCAACCGCTTCTACGTTTCTGCCGAGCACGCCCCGGTGATGCTCGTGGTCGCCTATGGCGAGGTGCAGAACGATCTGTTGCAGCTGCACCGGCCGGAGACATGCTATACCGCCGTTGGCTTTTCGATCACCGAATCGAATATTTCGGCGGTCAGCCTGTCCGACACGGCAAAACTGCCGATACGCGAGCTGACGGCGCAATCGGATAGCCGCATCGAACCGATCGTCTACTGGACGCGGATTGGCGACGATCTGCCGACGACCGGGCAGGAACAGCGCTGGGTAAAGCTGCGCCAGCAGATGAACGGCTATCTTGCCGACGGTGTGCTCGTTCGCCTCTCAACCGTTGCCGAGCCGAACCCGGCGGTGTTTGCCGAATTGAGCCTGTTCGCCCGCCAGATGATCGAGGCGATGAAGCCGACCGACCGGCCTGCCCTGATCGGCCGACCTCTGGCGAAGAAGTTGATATGATGAGCGGCTGGGGGCAGCCATCTCGCAGGGGTACAGGCCGCGATGCAGGCGGCGCTTCCTGCTGGCGTTCAGCCCTGATCGTTGCTGAACGGCTGCAGGATGAACCAGATGAAGCCGAGCGTCGCGAGCCCGAGGGCAACTGCGGCGAGATGATAGGGCAAGCCGCCGGTTTTCATCGCTTCGTTGCCGAGATAGTTGGTCGCAGCGCAACCGATCGCGGCAACCAGATACTGCCACAGATGATCGCGCGGCGCCCCCTGCGAGCGCTGCAGAAACAGCACAATCAATCCTGCAAACACGATGATCGTCAGCCAGTCGTACGGCGTTTCCATGCTATCCCCATACTCACGCGACGTGTCCGTACACCAATTCGTAAGCTTTACACCAACGATTTGCGTCAAGAACGGCGCTTCGGAGCGGCTCTTGCCACAAAAATCACGGCAAGGCGCGGTATAAGCGTGCACAGATGAACGATCAGCACATCAATCTCAAACCCGGTCTCGAACGCGATGGCGGGCGTTCTGGCGACCGCGCCGGGATGCCCCTCGATGTCGCGACGTTCGGTATTCGGCTTCTCGAATTCCTGCTTGTGCTCGCCAGCGGCGGCCTGGCCATCCTTGCGGTTCATGAAACGCTGTCGGTGGCCGAGATCACGGTTCATCTTCGGGTCGTGTTCATCACGGCGATCGCTTTTGCCGTTCTGGCCGAAAGCCTTGGCTGCTACGATCTCGATGCCCAGTTCTCGCTGCGGGTGGCATGGCAGCGCGTGGCGATGAGCTGGCTCACCTCGGCACTGTTCATGATGACTCTGGGCTTCATGCTCAAGGCGTCGGACGCGGTCACCCGGTCCTGGGCCGCCGGCTGGTTCGTCGGCGGCGGGCTCGTGCTGCTGCTGTCGCGAGGGGCAACGACGGCCTGGGTGCGGCGGCTGAAGAACCGCGGCACGTTCAACCAGCGCGTTGCGATTTTCGGTGCCGGGCCACAGGGGGTGCGCTTTGCCGATTATGTGCAGTCGCACGATCGGCTGACGATATCGCTGATCGGCTTTTTCGATGATCGGCGCGATGGCCGCGTGCCGGGGGCGGCATCGAACATCCCGGTGCTCGGCAACCTTTCGGCGCTGGTTTCGATGATCCGCGATGGCCGGATCGATCAGGTGGTGGTGGCGCTGCCCTGGTCGGCCGAAGTGCGACTCCAGCAGATCGTCAGCCGCCTCGCGCTCACGCCGGTGAAGATACGGCTGGCGCCCGACCTTGCGAGCTTCGCTTTCGCGCGGCGGCCGATCGTCGTGCTCGGCGACATCCCGATGCTCACGCTGTTCGAACGCCCGATTTCCGGCATCGATGCGGCGATCAAGCTTGTCGAGGACAAGGTGCTGACGTCGATCATCCTGCTGTTGATCTGGCCGATCCTGCTGATCATCGCGGTGGTCATCAAGCTCGATTCGCCGGGGCCGGTGTTTTTCCGCCAGCCGCGC
>JANODQ010000102.1:0-2252 GCA_031412775.1 Pirellulaceae bacterium
CGATCAAGCCACTCTTTACCGCTATCGGTGCGAAGTGCTGCGACAATGATTATTGTGACGACCACCAAGGCAGCAAGAAGCCACAGTCCGTATCCAACGACCAACTCGCTCATGGCCTTTGCGACTCGCGTAGGCCACGGAAGAACGCTCACTGTCTCTTCCAGATTCTCGAATAACGGTGGAAGAACCCACGTCATTAAAAAGATCGTCCCAATCATTCCAAAGACAAGGAGAAACGCCGGGTAAAGCAAAGCGGTAAAGACCTTGTCACCGAACTGAGCCATTCGTTGCTTGTAATCGGACAGTTGTTCCAAGACCGTTTCCAGCGTGCCTGCATTTTCTCCAACTTCGATCAAACGAATAGAAGCGATATCAAAAACATCTGAGTTCTCCATCATCGCATCAGCCAACGATGATCCCGAAGCGACACGATCTCGGACGCGAATGATCGCTGTTCGAAAAGCTCCTGTGTGCTGGGCGGCGAGTGTGTCCAGAGCTTCCAGCAGTGGTATTCCAGCACGAAGTAGCATCGATAGCTCGTGCGACCCTGTGGTCCACTGCGTTCGACCACGTCTTGAAGATAAGGATGGGATCCAGGACCGACTTGAAGTAGGATTCAATTCCTGAAGCGACTGAACCACGATACCCTGGGAACGCAATTGATCACGAGCCTGTCGTGGTGAATCTGCGACGGTAGAGCCCTTGATCGCGATGCGATTGGAATCGAGACCGTTGTAAGAGAAAAGTGGCATTATCCGACCACCGATTGCAGGCTTGTTACTCGCAGGACTTCATCGAGTGTGGTTCGGCCCTGTTTAATCTTGTTTTGCCCATCTTCAAACAGGAGTGTCATTCCGGTTTCGATAGCCGACTGGCGGATGGTTGTTGCGTTCTCACGCGATTGAATCAGGGTACGAATGCGGTCGTTCGTTACAAGAAGCTCAAAAAGTCCTATCCGTCCTTTAAAGCCAGATTGCCGACATCGATCACAGCCTTTGGGTGAGACGGAACCATCATCATGGATGACTTTGCAATTTGGACAAAGCTGCCGAACAAGTCGCTGCGCTAAAGAGGCGACCAACGAACTCGCAACCAAATAGGGTTCAACGCCTAAGTCGAGCAGCCGAGTAATGGCGCTCGCTGCGTCGTTTGTGTGCAGGGTGCTGAAAACAAGGTGACCCGTCAGTGACGCTTGAATGGCCATGTTGGCAGTTTCTCGATCTCGAATTTCGCCAACCATGATTATGTCTGGATCTTGCCGAAGAAGGCTTCTCATCCCCGAAGCGAATGTCATCCCTTTTTTCTCGTTAATTTGCGTTTGGCTAATGCCATCTAGCTGGTATTCGATCGGATCTTCAAGAGTCAGTATGTTCGCTTCTTTCGAGTTGATTTCTTGCAATGCACCGTAAAGAGTCGTACTTTTTCCGCTTCCTGTCGGACCGGTAACGAGGATCATGCCGTGATCGACTCGGATCAATGACTGCCATTGCTTTAGGGTCACCGGTGGCATTCCGAGTTCATCGAGGGTGTAGAGCCTTGCACTTTTATCGAGCAAACGAATCACAATACGCTCGTTATGACTTGTTGGTAATGATGCAATTCGCAAGTCGATAACACGATCACCCAGTTGAACGGTCGCGCGTCCGTCTTGTGGAAGCCGCTTCTCCGCGATGTTCATTTTTCCCAGGACTTTTATCCGCGTGAGGACTTCTTCCTGAATGGATTTCGGAATTTCAAAGCTATCGAACAAGACACCGTCTATCCGTTGACGAACCTTGACACAGCCTTCGTAGGGCTGGATGTGAATGTCTGATGCACCGGCCACGACGGCATCAAATATCAGTTGATTGACAAGCCGAATAATGGGAGCGCGTCCATCGGCATCCAGCAAGTCTTCACGCGAAGCAAGTACCGCAAGTTGATCTGCGATCGATTCCACACCGATCGATTCCAAGACCTGCTCTGCTTCTCCATCGCGGACCGAGTAAGCAGCAATAATGGCAAGGCGAATTTGTTCTGCGTCTGCGAGCAATGGACGAACCGAGTGTCTTAGTTTACGAGCGACAATGTCCAGTTGAGGCCAAGCCTTTTCGTCGCTGATGGCAAGACTAATCGCGAGGGTAGACGTTTGATTGTTTTTAGATCTTACGTCATGCGAGCGAACATCTGGCGAGTCTGAGATGTTTGAGCTTGATGGTTGCAGACCGATGATTTGATGTTCACGAACGTATCCGATCGGGAACTGGCGAATG
>JANODQ010000103.1:0-11119 GCA_031412775.1 Pirellulaceae bacterium
CTAATCGAATCTGTCGATCGTTCGCTCAATAAATGTGGCTACCCCCCCATCGACTCGGAAAGACTGCGTCGTCATCTTAGCGCATCCAGTTGGGCGGAGGTCGTATGTCACGTTGGTATTCAGCTTGCCAATGCGCTTGACTATTCCCACCAGCATGGAATTCTTCATCGTGATGTCAAACCAGCGAATGTGCTTCTCACAAACGATTGTGTAGCCAAGCTAGCAGATTTCAACTGCAGTTTTGCCTCTAGCCTACAGAATAACGGCGCGGATGCTATCTTGGGAGGTTCCTTGGGTTACATGTCGCCCGAGCAGATCGACGCGCTCAATCCCGAAGTCCTTACATCAGCCAATTCACTCGATAAAAGAGCCGATCTCTATTCATTGTCCTCTCTGCTTTGGGAACTCTTGTACGGCGTAAGACCGTTTTGCGAGGATGGTTTATCAAGTGATCGTAGTAGGATGCTTACTCAACTTGCAGAGAATCGCAGACGCGTTAAACCTGTGCCTCCGTTCGAAGACAAGGACCGGATACGGATCAGCTTGTCCAACGTACTTCTGACTGGCCTGAAGCCGGACCGAAATGATCGCCCAATCGATGGGGCATTGTTTGCTCGTGAGTTGTGGCTTTGCATGAAACCTCAGTCGAGAGCTCTCCTACAGATACCCAGGTCCGGATGGAGAAGCATCGTCCGACAACAACCCATGCTCATGTCAATACTTGTCGTACTTGTCCCCAATGGATTGGCTGGATTTTTTAACTATACCTACAATCGAAGTCAGATTGTGCTCAAAGGTGATGATGCGTTGAATGCCTTCCAGCAGGTATCCACAGTCCTCAATATCTTTTACTTTTCGCTTGGCGCAATCATTGCAAAATGGATAGTTGGTCCAGTTGCTTCCGGCGTAAAAGCCAACACCAAGCTACCAGCGATCGGTGCGCAACAGTCGGAAGCACTTCGAATCCAAAGCCTCCAACTTGGATCCGTTGCGTCGATCATCGGTGTCGCGCTTTGGGTTTCGTCGGGAATAGTGTTTCCGTTGTCGCTGCAGTGGATGGTACCCAATGTGACTTTCGACTACACGCATTTCATTGCATCAATGACCATTTGTGGATTAATCGCCGCGGCCTATCCCTACTTCGGATTAACCTTTCTGGTATCGCGAGTTTTCTATCCAACTCTCCTGAAGGTTTCGCCGGGAACACAGAGAGACGCTGCGAAGCTTGAAGAGCTTGAAGACCAGCTATCAATCCCACTCTTCATTGCGGCGATCGTCCCGATGGTCAGCCTTCTTGTCGTTGCGCTTCTCAGAATACAGAGTCGTTACGTATCGTTAAGCTTGATTCTATCCGGTGTCGTTGGACTTGCTGTTGTATACCTGCTTTACCGCAAGATCAGGCAGGACATTCATGCGCTATTGGTTACCATTCGAATCTCTGAAGAAGTTGCCTCCGAAACGCGTTCGACAACGCTTCGACATTCAACAATCGGACGTCATGCGACGCTCAATTAGTATTAGTAGTACTTGTTAAACATCACACGAAGTTCTCCATCGAAGACACGCGAGTCAGTTCGGCTTACCGGTGCAACATAGCCAACAGCCAGTCGCGAGCTGTTGATCAAGTCGAACGTCAAGCCGCTGATCAAGTTGATCGACTCAAAGTTGCGGCTACTATCGAGAGTGGAAAAACCATTCGATAGTTCGGATGAACCATCCAAAGAGCGATTCCAATGGACTTCCATCGTAGGAATCACCGAACGGACGACTGAACGACGGTATCCGCTGTTCCATAGTCGGTATGCAACCGCAGCGCTATTGAACATCATTGTTTGATCGCGGAATCTGCCGATGTTCTCTAGTCCATCGCCAAAGTTTGCGAGCACGGGCCGGCCATTGGTGTCGACATCGACTTGCGTGAGAACTTGCGCGAATATTCTTTCGCTGGGAAAAAATGCAAATCCTAGGAACGGCAGGATGTGAACAGATTGGTTCTTGATTTGAATAAGTTCGGTACCGTCACGTCGTGAAACGCGAATATCTTGTTCAGTAGGCACGGTAACAGAGGTTCCCATGGTTGACGCCCATCGCTCGTTCGCCCAGAGCAAACCCTTGAGCGACATGAATACGTTACCGAACTGAACACGCTGATCATTGGAACCTGTTGCGAATAGATCGCTAGTCAAGGTCGATGAGAAGGGGACTCTGACTTCAACCGACGTGAGATCGTTTAAAAAAAGTCTTCTCAAAGCCTGGCGTGAATCGATTGACGCCGACTGCGCCGCCGTTGGTAGCAAGAGGAACATTATGGAAATAGTTGTAATTAAAGAAGACTCGATCACGAGGAATCAATCCTACGTTTTCGGCGAATTTCGAGCGGCCTGTGAGATTCGTTGGGAGTTGGACGTCTGTTCCGAGACCATAGTCAATGTTGTAATTGCCCGTGTTCGGGTCAAGCGAGCCAAAGCCACTGACAAATTGAAACCATCAGGTTGATTTGTTACCGGTCCTTGAGGATTTCCGAGAGTCAGCGTCCCGTCGTCGGCGATTTCAAGGATCTCCAGCGTACCTTGGTTTTCAGGCAACAAAATCGATTGGCCAACGGTAGGGCTGGTTATCGTCGTCTCAAACTGGAAAACTTGGGCTGCGGTCGGTGTCAATGGTACCACGCCGAAGTAGTCCCCTTGGAACTCGATGGCTGAATTAAGGTTATTCGAACCGCGGCTTGCTAGTTGATCGGATCGGCCACGCGACTGGGGGTTGAACTGCGACGAGTCAAACTGAGAAGCGTTCTGCGAAAATCCTTCCGACACTGATGGCCGCGTCGGCGAGGGTTGCACTGGTACAGACCTATCTTGAATGGGTTGCAGGTGAATTATCTCAGGCAATCCTGGGGAGGGATTTGAGTCGACTCCGCTGGGCACATGACAACCATCCGTTTGCTGACACGAAGGACAGGTCCAACGATGACAATTGCAATCGCGAGTATTTCGAGAGTGACGACTCGACAAACTCTGCGCGAGCGATGATTCGCCCCCAAGCCCTACCGCAAGCAATGTCAACAAATTACAAAGCAAAATGGGGTTTCGAAATGTAACTCTCATTGTTGCCCTCTGCGATAGTTGAGTATTGCCGTTGCCTGAATGCACCTCTGAGTTGGCCTCCAAGAATAGCAAACTTACGTTCCAAGCCGCATCGCATGCGCGAACCAAAAGGATGTAACCAATTCCCCTGTCAGTTCAATCGTCAGAAACAGCAAAGTCGCTTTCGCCAAAATTTGTCGTTTCTCAGTCCAAACAAACCGGTAGTTACGATTAGCCAAGGCAGAAAACCGGTAGCGATTGCGTAGACTGCGAAACATGAGGTATTTATGCTGCATGCGTTGCGTGAGGCGAGGCGATGGATAACGGATTAAAAACGGTTGGCTTAAGCGACGTCAAAGCTGGACGATCTCTTCAAGCGGTCTTTTTTTGATTTCCCAAATTTGCGGCTAAGGCCTGGACTCAAGCGCGACCAGACGACGGACAGCTCATCTCACCGATAATGAGGTCGTTGCGAGGTTTTAGGATACGGCTTTGCAATGCCTGCTACTTTTTATCTTCAATACTTGTGCCTCAGTGAGCCTTGGCGGACGGGCTGAAATGCTACTTGTCGGCGCAAACATAAGATTAATTGAATCGGTTGAATGTGATGGCGAGAAGTTACCCAATAGAACATGCCCGACTTCGTGACCCAATGTCCAGGGGGAGCCGAACGAAGAAACGAGAACCGCAGCTTGGCTACCAGTTGAGGCCGCGCAACCAGCAAGTTCAGTTCGACTCGGCTTAGATTTGAATGCTTTGTTGACATAGAATACGGCAATGTCGTCAGCGGCGATCCCTTGAGTCGATCCCAAGCCAAACAATCGGCCCTGTGTGTCCGTTTGCTCGTTGGCGACGCACGAGCCAGTATCGACGGAGTCAAGGAGCACCTCTTCCTCTGGGGAGATCAACAAACTTTGACCTGAAACCATTACAAACTCAATGCCATACTGACGGTATACCCAATTCGCGTTCGCGAGTGCTGAGTATTCGGAAACTATTGGCATAGCTATCGATTTGAAATGCAATCGAACTCGATGCGTAATCACATCGGTCGGTAAATCGGGAAGCGGTTTGCCGGCAGTTGGTAATAGTTGGTCTAACTTGGCTAGCGTATTTCGCCCGGCCACACCGTCGCTGGGAAGGCCATGTACCTGCTGAAACTTTTTGATCGAAGAAACAGTCTCATTGCCATAAATTCCATCAGGCGAACCAAACTTGCGAACCGAAATCGGCATGTTAAATCCGAGATCAATGAGCCCTTGCTGAACCAGTCTTACCCCCGAACCATGACTTCCCGATTTGAGCGGGGGGGAATTCTCGGAAGCCATGTTCAATTGAGCGTTATCGACGAAACGAGGGGATCTTAGGACCATGATACGAGCAGCCTATCTTCGGGAATGGAACAGTTTTAAAACGACCTACTCGTTAGTTGTCGTAAGTTGACCGCAATAGTTGCGTGAAACCTCGTAGTTTCACGAACGAACTATTGGTTTGCATCCCCATGGCTCATCAGTATCATTACAAAATTAACGCTATTTTGGAAGCAAAAACGCTTCTGCGATCGCGGATACTCGATTGAAGTTGTACCAGATCGAAACATTGTTTTTCGACGTGATTACGAGGTAATTCTCTACAATGTTAAGGTGCTCCAAGGGCAAGTCGTCAGATTGCCATGGGACCTCCATGCAAACAAATGGTTGAGATTGATATTGATCCTCGACACGTTCTTCGTCAAAAAGTTTCGCCATAATGAGTGTCGATCGATTTGTGGCCATGACTAGCCAGCGATTCGGCGCGACGACCATGCACTGAACGGTCGATGCGGAGAATGGTTGGTTTTCCACGTTGGCGTAAATCGACTTAATAGAAGGCGCAACATCGCGTTCAACCCATTGATTCTCTGCTCGAATAGTTTGGGGGCATGCTTGATCGAACAGCGAAATAAATCCTGTCGCTTCGTCAGACATCAGCAAACTTGGTGTACCCAAGTCAAAACGCAACTCGCGTACTTCAGGCTTCGAAAGTCCCGCAACGCGAAGCCAATAGACATGGTCGAATGATTCTTGAGCGTGACGCCCACGCAGGAGCAAGCCGGTTCCTTCTTGAATAAACTCTGCTTGTTCGATTGTCGATAGCTGATTGAGAGCTGTATCGGCTAAAGGAAGCGTCTCGTTTGTTGAGGCATTGAACAGATGAAACGCAACTTGTGTTGTGATAGTTTGGTCTGCAACGAAAATCATGCTCTGCGATTGGTTCGTCTTCAGCACCGGCGGCCAGCTTCAAATCGTCACGCTCTCCATCCCGTTACAGGGTTGAAGCTGCGCATCGACGATACGCTGGTATAGCGATGCGAAAAACTCCGAAGTATTCGTGCTACGATTCTCCCGGTCCAAAGACTTTCGAACGAGGACAAACGACGGGTCAATAGAGCTAGATTCAGCCCACGTTGCTTGGTTGTTCGGAACCAATCGTTCTGCCATGATAGAAGTAGCTTTTGTGGAATCATTGCCATCCATCGCGATTTCTGATGTGGCAAGCATCCAGATTTGATTCAATTGATCCAGTAGCATGCAAAACTCGCCACCCCACGCTACGCAAACGATTGGCTGTTCGATATTCTTGATTTCGATGGCGATCGGAGCAAATGCCGGATCGAACGACTGATAGACCAACTTCTTACCTGCCCCTTTTATGGATCCAGATCCGTCTGGATTGAAAAAGGCGTTCGAATTCTTCGAACCAATCGGTAGGCTCGACAGGTCAGTACCAATCGATTGGATTGGTTCGATCTTGTAGCCCAGCCTTATCGCTTTGCTGAGCAGTTGCGAAGCTTCGCTCATCGAAGACTCAGTGACTACAGCCTGATCGACTATCTCGAACGCTTGTCTGGCAAGTCCTACTTCTGGAAGTTCCCGATGAGTCGAAGGTTTCGTCATCGAAACTGGCGACTCCGCAATTGGCTCCACCGTTGTCTCGGTAGCTTGCACGACTGGCGGCATCTTACCCAGCGTGTTCGTGGCTTCAGGAGGAATCGGCACTTCAGCGAGCGTTTCCACTTGCTTTTCGGGAGAGGGCGCAAGCATGGTTCGAGTTTCGTCGGAAGGTTCTATAACGATCGATTCGGTTTGCCTCTCGATGTCCAGTAAATCTTGCGACGTTTTCGAAGCGTTCAGGTCCGCTAACGACGGTTGTGAGGGCTGCGGTTGATCGGCAATCGCAGGGATAGCTTCTTCGACTGGTTCTGTTGTATTCGCAGACTGGGGCTTGAAAGCCGCCTAGGAATCGGGGGCTGGCATTCTCATTCGCTCGATGATTGACTGGATGCCAACTTCGATCTCATCACGAACCTGCCACGCCCACAGGCCGGCTATCGCAAAAAGTACGAGTGTGAAAAGTCCTTTTGCCAATCGCCAGGTTCTACGAGGCGGTCGCATCGCTCGTGCGCGAACACCTCGACGGATTTGCCCGGACGCAGCTGCAAGTCGATCAACAAACTCGCAAATCGATGAAAACCGCTGGTCCGGCTTAACCGACGTTGCTTTCGCCAAAACCTTTCGCGTCGAAGACGAAACGTCGCTAAACACAAGTTTTCCAAGTGACTTGTCACGTATCACCTGCGCGACGGAATGCTCTTTGAACGGAAGCTTTCCTGTTTTCAGCTCGTAGTAGGTGATTGCGAGCGAGTATTGATCGGACGTTGCTTCCGAACGGTTCTCGAAGATCTCGGGCGGCGCGTAGGCTACCGATCCTCCCAATTGAGTCGATCTGTTTGTGGTCGCTAGCGATCCCAGGACTCTTGCAACTCCAAAGTCGCCGACAACAGCTGCATCGCCCACGAGCATGATGTTCGCAGGCTTGATGTCGCAATGATGAATCGCCGACAATACTTTTTTTCCATCATTCGTGGGACGATCGCTCCGTGTCAGATCGTGCCGCGGTGCGTTCAGAAAATCGATCGCTTTCGCTGCGTCCGACATGTATCCGATCAATTCGTCATTCGGAATACCCGGAAGCGATTGACTTTGGCATTCCTTAAGTCGTTCCATCAAGTTTTGGTCATAAAGAGCTGTAGCGATCACCAACATCCGTGGAGTTCGAGCGGATGGATCAACAATTGGCGATTGAACAAGCGTTCCCCGAAGCGGGTCGGAATTTTCCGCCCTCATGGCTTCGAACTCGGCATCTTCGACCACCTTCATGGAATCGTCCAACAACCACATCGCATAGGTAATGAACAGGTTTGGATGCCGAACACTTTTGATTCTCTGCACCGCACGAAATTCCTTCCGACCTTGTTTTTCGGACAGATCGAGCAACTTCATCGCCAACCTATTTCCGCCAGGCGATTCGGTACGCCAAACTTCTCCGAATTCCCCCTTTCCGAGAAACGCATCGAGTTGGAAGCCAGGAATAATCTGGTCACCTGCACGGAACATGAACACCCTCATCGGGGGAAAGGACTATCCATAGAAGCGCACTCGAAACGTTCACCAGCTTTCGTCCTCAATGCTAAATCTGGAGCGAGGCGAAAGCGTCGCCTCAAATATTTTTCCGACCTTTTCGATTCAACGTGAATTTGACCAAACAATTCATTGGGCCTGAGTCGCTAGCCAAACCAGGCCGCTTTAAATCGGCCAGCGTCTAAGGCTCAGTAAGTTCCGTACTTATCTCAATCGTACAGGTCTTTTTTCCTTTTCGAATCGTAAAATACGAAACTTTCAGAGGCTTGCAACGATAAGACAGTGACGCTTGGCTGATTGCTCCTTTTCATGACGATGAAGACCGAGCACTCCAAACGAACAACTTAAAGCACCATCGTACCCATCCAAATTGGGAATCGCTATCATGTCCAAATGTTTTTACCCCTTCCTGACCCTTCTTCTGTTCTTTTCGTGGATCTTCTTGCCGCATGATCAAAAGCGGTCTCTGGCCGATGAGCCTCAAACGATTACTTATCAACAATTGTTAAGCTTTGTCGAATTGGAAGTGAAAGAAGAAAAGCTAATCAAAATGCTCGCTGAATCCCCCACGAAGTTTACGTTGGGTGAAGATCAAATCGCAAAGCTGAAGGCGGCTGGAGCGTCCGATAAACTGCTATCTGCCTTGAATCGCAATGCAACCAATTCCCTCCAACAGACTTCCGACATCCGAGACTTTGTGATTGTCCTCGATGCCTCCGCCAGCATGCGTGACGAAGCGGAAAAGGGGGTGAGTAAGTGGGATTCAGCCAAGAAAGCCGCAAGCGATTTGATCAGGGCGATCCCTAACTCAAGGCGATTAGCGTTCATCGTTTACGGAAACGATATTACAAAGCGTTGCAAATCGATAGAACTCATTCGTCCACTCGAATCGATAGACGATTCTGGTAAGTCCGCGTTGATCAAAAAGATAGACACGATTTCACCGGCTGCGGCGCTTTCGGGCGGCTCAGTGGGATTAATATTAAGTGTGCTTGCAAGGCAAGGACGCCTGTCGATGAGTATTCTATCGGGTTTTGTGCAATGGCAGAAAATCAATACCACATTCAACATAGCGACGGGTTTGGAAGCTTCATTCAGTACCGTGTATCTAACCTCTTGTGTGGCGCTTGTGCAACAATGATGGCGAGTTAATCATTTAGAAAGCGAGTATGGAAGCTCCAATTCGGGGAGTACGGCTGGAAAGGCCCGCAGACCGCTTCAGACAATACCGAGTACAATTCAAGCCGCGAAAAAGCACAGCAGAAGAACCTACCGCTTTACTTGTGTTTCGATTTAGCTTGATTGATTTTCTCCGGCATATTCGAGACAGGAATCTTGACGACTTGGAACCATAGGAAGGTCGAGGGAATTGTCTCAGAAATTAGCCGCAAAAAAGTTACGGCATTAGGCTCAAGATTGTCAAAGCTGGTACCGGTTACCATTCAATACTCAGTTAATGGAGTGAGTCATGAAATCAAAGAATACTATAGTGAGCATTTAGCACCAAACCTAAATTCCAAGGTAGCTGTGATATATGACCCACGCAATCCAGCCAAAGGAGGAGTAGACCATACAAACGCCCATAAAGTAATTGTTCTCGGCGCCACGCTGTGTGGTGTTTGGACGATTTGGTGGACGATTAATACCTGGAAAAAGCAATCACCTCGATAGCCTTTTCCGTTCATTCCGACGACCGGCCAGTCGACTGAATCGAATCTGCTACACTCATACCAAGGTTGCCTTTGTTTTTTCCTAGTTGAGCAGAACAACAATAGCGATGGCTTCGAGCAGCATCAAAAGCCTTAGAATAGAGGCGAAAAGTCATCAGAAGAAAGGAAACGTCGTCGCTGCTCTTCAAGCATTAGATCGGATCATTTCGTTGAATGCCGCTAGCTCCTTGGACTGGTGTATGACCGGGGCATTGTTGAACGAAGTTGGAGAATACGCGCAAGCGATTGGTGCATTTGAGCAATGCCTTACATTAGAGCCTGGGAACGTAGAAGCCATCTACGATCTCGGAAAATCACTGTATAGGCTTGGCGATGTTAATCGGGCTTCCGAGTTGATCGAGAAAGCGGCACTCGCAACGGGGCTTACAGACGTATGGATGGGGCTCGCAACGATTGCTCCCGGAGTTCCGGAATGTGATCATTTAGTAGTGCGGCGGGTTCGCGAACGTTTTGCGGCGTTGATCCGAAAAGCAGAAAGTCCACTACTTTCGGCAGGCGAAACAAGTCACTCGAACAGCGTTCGCAGTCTCAACGAACTAGTTCCGCAGAATATCGGTTATTTATCGGCTCACTGGCACGATGCAAACTACATGAAACCTGTGTGGCCTTTGATCAATGCGCATGATCACGCGCACTTTAAAATTCATCTTTTGGACGATTCGCCCAATTCGAATTCCGACTGGAATTGGCTTACAAATAGGGGAGTGGATTCGCATCGCGTCGCCGATCTTAGTAACAAAGACTTAGCTCAGCTCATTCGGAAACTTGAAGTTGATATCCTTGTTGATTTAAGCGCTTACAGCAAACCCGAACGATTAGGGGTCTATGTACACCGCGCAGCGCGTGTACAAGTTGCATGGTTCAACATGTATGCGACTAGCGGCTTTAAAGAATTCGATTACATCATCGGTGACGATTCGGTTATTAGCCCAGAGGAAGAGTTGCACTATTGCGAACGTGTATTGCGATTGCCGTTGAGTTATCTGACATTCCAGACCAACCACTTAGCTCCTGAGATATCGCTCGAACCCGAGCGAACCATGGATCAATTCACGTTCGGGTGCCTTGGAACTCAATACAAGATTACCCCCAAGGTGATCGAGGTTTGGGCCAAGATCTTAAACGTTGCGGACCGTGCACAACTACTCCTTGCGAATCGCGAATTGAAATCGGCGTGCAACAGAGCGTATCTGCTCGATCAGTTTTCTGCGCACGGTGTTTCGCCGGAGCGAATCAAGATTCTACCACCTGCAAATCATTTCGAATTCTTAAAGTACTATGACCAAATCGACATTGCGCTCGATACATTCCCCTACAACGGCGGAACAACGACTATGGAAGCACTGTGGCAAGGAGTACCTGTTTTGACCTTTTCAGGAGATCGCTGGGCTTCACGGACAAGCCAATCGATCCTCGTTCATTCCCACCTTCCCCAATTCGTTGCTAGGGATTGCGAGGAGTACACCAACTTGGCTATCAGATATGCGACGGACCAAAAGTTGCATGACTCGCTCAAACCAATCCGACTCGGAATGCGGGAGAATCTTTCGGTTTCCAAGGTCTGTGATTCGGTTAGGTTGGCGATTGCGATGGAATCGTTTTACAAATCAATTCAGACACACGATTTTGATAAGGATCCCAAAACGAAAAAATTTATCACCCCCTAGGATGTCAACCGATATGTGAACGCTTTAACGCCCTCGTTCGATATCGCTAAACCGGTAACTAAGAGATTTTGCGAAAGTTTAGAATTTCCAGGCAACCTTTGGATTCATAACACGAAAACATGACAGGAGGATTCTCTCATCGGGTACGGAGTCCGTATTTGAACCGATGCTTTTCCTTT
>JANODQ010000104.1:0-6645 GCA_031412775.1 Pirellulaceae bacterium
TCTTAATCAAAAGCATCCTGGGAATACATCGATTCTTGATTTGTTAGCGAAAGCGAACATAGAAACGGGAATCGTTACTAAGATGAATCGGCAAGCGTCCTTCGCTTTAGCATCCATCGCAACCGTAATTGATCCCAGTAACAGTCAAGCTCTACGATTCCTTGCCGGTACCGTCCTTGCATTACGCCCCAACACAACCAATCCCGATTACCAGCGGTTGTTATCCCAGATCGATACCTTCGAAATTGGTTCGGTTGCTAAAGAAGTTCGCGCTCGCGTTGCCAAGTATCAACTCAATCGTGGTGATCAAATGTATTCGCTTCTCCCAGGTAGTGCTTTTGAAGCTTATCAAGAGGCACAAAGACTAGACCCATTCAACTTTACTAGGCATGGAAGGCTAGCGTATGGGTTGTTGCGACGAGGCTTGAAAATGGAAGCTATGCAGATGGCGAGATTTGGTATCGAGCAGCCAACGATCGATCCGGAAAATTTGCTTCTCTATGGTAGTGTTGCACTGCAATCGAATAGTTGCGACGAGGCCTTCCAAGTTTTCGAGCGTTGGTTCAAAAACAACTCAACACTTTGTGAAATTGATGACCTCCAGTTCGTTCGAGCGAGGGTTTGTTTTCAGGCCGATCGAATCGACCAAGGGATTGCGGTTGTAAAGAGCCTTGAAGGAAAAGTGAGTGAGAGCCCTGATGTATGGAAGGATGCAGCGGTATCTCTCGCCAGAAGCAAACGTAAGGAAGATATACCCTGGCTACTAGAATCGTTAGCTCGTAACGATAAAGAATACGTGAGCGCCACGGACGACATGGTGATAGTACGCGATCGTAAAGCGGCTTGGGGGATTGCAGCAATGGCTTCATTAGAACTAAATGAAGTGGATTATCTTGAACGTGTGTTAGAAGAAAAGAATCAGCGATTTCCACAAATTTTTGACGACGTTATTCGAATTGCGGATACGATTTTTTTACATCGGTCACCAATTCAAGATTCATGCATCTCGAAAGAGAATTCAGAACGCTTATTTGAATTACTCCGTCGCATCCAGCCCGACGAACCGCGATGGATCATTCGATCGGCATTCCTTGATTGGAAGGCGGGCCGAAGCAGCCAAGCATGGTCAAAATTAGGATCTTTACCAATCGATCTCGATGCAAATGGAGATGCAGTTTTGCTAGCTTCACCAAAAAGAAACTGGCAAGCTTTCGCACGAGTTGTTGCAGCAGTCATGCGACTAGTCGATGCCGATCGCGACCCGAGCTTCGAAAAATGGCGAACATCCGAACTCGCTGAAGCAGAAATCTCAGCCGCCCAAAAATGCCTAGGCCGAGTCCCCGAAGGAGACCGCGACCTAGCAGAATGGATGTGGTGGGAAACCGTCAACCATCAACGCTAGCCGTGGGCTCTACTACTTTCCAACCGCTAGCCGTGGGCACAACTACTTTGAAGCAGCCAATGTTGCACGAAACTCGAAAACGTGCGGAGCATTTACCAACGGATTACCAACGGCGGTGTACAGGAAACTGGGTGTGGTAACGTGCTTATTCAGTTGCGTCCCACGCATTTGAACACGGATGTAAACAGTCTTCTTTCCACGAACAAAGGGACTCAAGTCCAATACACGTTGCCGGTACGGAGGAGTCGTCTCATGTAGCAAGCTCTCCTTGGTCAAAACAACGTAACTTTCATCATCACTGGAAACAGACAGCGAGACTTCATCATCGTCGAGCCATGCCTTCATATTTGCTCGGATGCTGCACGATTCGATTGGCTTGTCAAACACATAACGCAAGACCAACGTACCAAGCTTCCGCGACTCTGACGGTCCCCAATGTCGGACCATCAGTGCATCTTCGAATTGATTCCAAATCCGCATCCCATCAACTCGATAAACATGCGCTGCATAGTCTCCATTCAAGTCATAGTTGTCTACAAATTCTTCTGCTTGAATAAGGGATGAAATGCAAAGAATACTAGCCGCGACCGCGAACCCCTGAAGGTGAGCGAGAATGAATGGAGACAAGTTCGAATGATGTTTGGGACTGATCAAGATTTTTCTACTAAACTGTTTTGACGGAAATTTCTAGGTACTTATACACGCCGCAAAATCGAAACAAAAGGTATTGAATAAAAATTCTTGAATACTTAGGAATTATCCGTATTTTAACGAACCAAATTACTGAACCAAACTATCTCCTCCACTCATTTTCAAGACGGTGTCATCCGTACAAGGTACCGTTTTATACTGATAACCAGTAGCCACCAATGCGTTTCGTAGTGCATTAAAGTTGGCAAACGAATCATCCCATACGGCTATTGTGACGTGGTATCTGTCGGGTGGAAACGATTGCAATGTTCTCGCTATGGTATCATTCAAAACATTGGGTGTAACAACTAAGCCGCCCGATGGTTTCGGTAAAACCGTTCCCCAAAATGTACGTTCGATATCCTCAAGGTTGATATCATTGGAACCCGAATTGATGTGGCATCGATATAGTTTTCCGTATCTTAACATGACAACGACTTCCGTTGTGGATGCATTACGCAACATGCTAAAAGTGATGTTACGGGAAGATTTTTCTTCGATCGTCTTTAGTGCAACTCTTTTGTCTTGAACCTGCGTTTTCAAAGCCTCGAACTGTTTCCTCAGTTCATCTTGACTTGATACCGTACCAGTCTTCAATAATGATTCTGAATCAACATCATTCTTGGCAACCGCTAATTGCTTTACAATTGATTGGGATTCGCGTTGAAGTCGATCCAAGTCTGATATTTTCGCTTCGATATTTTCGCCAGGGACAATCATGGATAGAATTCTAGCCTGGGACTCCAGAACGAAATCGATCTCGTTTAGTTGTAACTCGAGTGATTCGATTGTTATCGACGGATCAACTAAAGGAATGTCATCTTGAGGTGTAGTGGGTGAACGACTATCCAACGCCTTTCCCCCGCGACTGATGACCAACAAGGCCGCGAGCAAGGTCAAAAACATGACGCCGCCGAACACGTTTGAAACGGTATCGAGCAGTAGATCCATCGGATCACTCATCTCCTGGCGTCGATTCCTACCCATTTTTCATTCCCCTCCCATTCTTCAATTCGTTTCGTTCGTCGAACTGCTGTTCAGCGGATCTTCTTTGGTTGCCTTTTCAACAGGTTTTCGAAACAATTCTGCTTTCGCTTCCAGCAGTTCCATCGCAACTTCAAATCCCCTGTTGCGAAGTTCTCTGACTAATTCTGTTGCGAAAATTGCTGCCGATGGACGAATCAATACGACAATTCGACGTTCTGGATCTTTTCGTGAAGAAGGCAGGCTATCGTAATAAGACTTCATCATTGTTGAAATCTTTTCAACAGACTTGTCCGATCCATATTTGATCCGCTTGCTTCGATTATCGAAAGGGAGGACTGCCATCGTGCAATAAGTCCCCTGAACATCGAATAGGTAAAGATTATTTACGATGTTATCAGTTTTGTAGTTAACTCGCGTTTCGTCTTTCCATTCGAGTGTCTGCGATTCCAGTGAGCGTATCTCGTCCTTCATCTTCTCCATCTCCGAAAGAAGCACCTTTGCTGGGTCATCACTCCGCAATTTTTCATTCTCAGATCTTAGCGAGCGAGCCTGGCTTATTATCGCAGTGAGCTCATTTTGAAGTTTCGCGACTTTGGCTTTCCGCGATTCGATTTCTTGATCGACGTCAACGACTCTCGCATCTAGCATCAATTCCACTTTTGTCTTGTTTGATTCTAGCTCCACCTGCTTTCGTTTTATTAATGCCTCCATGGTTGCAATTTGCATTTGCTCTTCTAAAAGTTTTGTGTCTTCTACAGGGGATTTATCAGGCTGGTTTTCCGACTTAGATGCCTGCGTTGCAGACGTGTGAATAGCAAGTTGCACCACGAGCAACAACAAGATAAACAACATCACGCCCGCAACACCGGTAATGATGTCTTGAAAAGCGAAAAGACTTAAGGATGGGCTCGAAGATCTGCGACGTGCCATGCTAAGCAACTTCCATGAGATTGAGCCTTAGCTTATTGACAACGTTTTGATGACAATATTCCTCACAATCATTTAAAAATTCTTCTTCACGCCTTTTCAAAATCGACATGAGCATTTGAACGATTAACGCCGCAACCAATGCGACAAATGTTGTTTCAAACGCTGTTGCTAAACCGCCGGTGACTCCTTTGAGTGCGTCAATGAGTGCGGCTGGGTCTTGCGTCTCAGTGAGCACGCGTCCAAAGCCACCAATTGCTGACGAAAGTCCCTCCACTGTCCCGATGAATCCAAGGATCGGAATTGCCCAAACCAAATTACGAATGGTACTGTAACTAGTTTCGAAAACGGATTCATCATGCTCGGCTCTCGAACGAAGAATTTCACCGACGTCAGTGACTCGGCCAAGATTTCGGAGGTTGGAAATCGCAATCAAAATCCGGTTGAGGACGACGAAACGTTTTGGATCATCGGCGACTTCATACAGTCGCTTCATCACTTGATCGACGGTATGAACAGTCAATACGAAGCCCATCTCTTCGGGCACGACGCTGAGTCCTAAAGCTGAACGTTGCAATCGAAGCTTGCTAGATTTGATTGCAAGTATTACGAGCGACCAGTAAGTAAACAGAACCATCACATAAGGAGTATTTCCTCGCTTCAAAAACATGTCGCTCAGCCAGTTCGATCCTGATGCAAACAGCACACCGTAAGTACAAAGCGTCAATGCAACCGCAACCAAGCCACTCAGCCATCCATTAACACGAGTGTACTGAAGACCGCGAAAGCCTAGTCGCTGCTCAATATCGCGATGCGTCCAAATTAGTCGTTTATCGTTCATAAGTATCAATTGAATCGTTATGGCGAAAGCCATACGGTAAGTCGGTGTTTAGCAGTTAGATAGTTTTTTTGCAGTGGAACTACGGTACCTTCCGGCTCGGTCGTAGAGTTTTTGTTACAGGCTCCATCCCTTATGGCAGCTTGCTTGAAAACTTTCGTCGTTTCTCACTGCAATCAAAAGTAGTGCGATGGCAACAATTACCCACGGAGCGAATGACAGAGGAATATTTACCTGCCCAGTTTCAGCGATAAAAAATAACTGAATGGCGAATAAAACAATCGCCGCGATGAAAAAAAATATTCCACGTAGAATATTGTTCATATAAAATTCGTGTGCGCCTAACATTCCTAATAGCAATAGCAGTATGATTGCAGTTGCTTTGCTCTTGCGACCGTTAGAACCTGGTTCAGTAAACCGAAATGTTTTTCCGGGTTTAGAAAATGCACTTACGAACTCCGGTAGGTACGCTACCGGAGTCCATTGCTGCATACCATTTTTCCAAACGAGATCATCGCGAATAAGCGACTTATGTCGTATCAGTTCGATAATCTCGGATGCTGCAACCGGTCCCATCTGTGCACCATTAATGGTGTAATGCCATTCTTTCATCATCCCGACTCCTGCCGGAACATAAGGGTTTGCAGTCCCTTGAGGCACGATTCCACCTGCTGGAGCGGGAGGCGTCGTGCCTCCAGTCTTCGACTCAACCTCGGGCTCTTTGGGTTTAGGTGGCCGCACTCGCTCAAAAACCTCTGTCATGTTTCCGGCTGGGTTCCAGTTCTTCGAATCCACACTCAGCTCGTGACTTCTACTGAGTTGCCCTTTCGAAGCGAGTTCTTTCAATCGATCAACATCCATTGGTCCTTGAACTCGTCCGCGAACTCGAATGTAGTAGGTTTCACTCATGGAAAATTTCTTGCTTTCAAATGTGAACTGGTTTGTTTATTCGTTTTGCCAAGCTATCCCCGTTCGACTTGCTAGTGTCACGGCGCGCCATAAAGCTGGAGGCAACCGGCATACACTATTACTATCGTGAACCTCAGGCGCTAGCCGTGGGCTCCAGTCGGGGGCTCTAGCATTTCTAACGTTCAAACAAACCGAGCCCACGGCTAGCGCCTGAGGTTCACAAACGCCTGGATATTTCTTATTTTGGTAAGCTCATCGCATAAATTGGTGAACCAAATGGGAGCGATGCCACGGCGCCAATTAATTCAAATATCTTGTTTTGCTGGGGTCCCAGGTTCACGACTTTGTTTGTGGGTAATTCATAAGCCACCGCAACCAACTCGCGATTTGCATCTGTGGATTTGCAAATGCCCACCTTCTTTCCACCCTCGTATCCGACCCATCCGATCCATTCCAAATCAGTCGACTCGCTCTTCGTGCATTTTTCATAAGCGGTTTTCATTTGCCCCTTACGTGTGTCCCATTCACCAGCGAATCTCACCAAAATGGCTTCCGCTTTCAATCGATTCTCGTTCAGCTCGGGGTTCTTTGTTTCAACTGATAGCCAGTTAGTATCCCAGTCGATCAACGCGTCATCTGATAATTCCTGAGCGAACGATCCAAACCCTGCATTGAGAGGCTCGCTTGCGGGAATCATTTTTTCAAGCAGCCGTCGATACAAGAACAGCTTGAATATAGGATCAATACGATCGGTTTGGACCTTGTTAAGTTCATTAAGTACTCCGAAGCAGCTTGTCGTAAACGATTCGTCTTTGATCGTATTGAGAATCTTCCGCATTTGGGCTCCAAACTCGGAATGCCCTGCCACCCTCACGTTCGGCAAGATGGCGGT
>JANODQ010000105.1:0-11773 GCA_031412775.1 Pirellulaceae bacterium
CCTTGCGGCAGTAGTCCACGCTGGTTCATTTGGACTCGAGCGATGATCGATGCCATACATCGACGATTTTGGTTCTAGGAAACTTTATGTTCATGCGAAGAGAAAATAACAACGGCAGCTTAGTACAAAGAAGCTATACCCCCAAACCTGGGCTGATGAAACCCGAGCCGATGGCGCTAGCCACGAGTTTCGATTTTGCCACAATTTACCAGATATCACCCGAGGCTAGCGCCTCAGGAAAAATGCCCTTTTCATCAGCCCACCCCAAACCACTGAAAGACTATCGGAGGTCAGTTGCCATAATTGGAATTATTGCCTGGGCAATAAGTTTCCCAATAGTAGCAAGTGGCGATGATCCGCCAAACATCGTCGTGTCAAAAGAGACGCGAGGCATGAGAATTGAAGTAAAAAACTCAATATTGAAATCGCTTGACACAGTTTCGATTGCTGCAGGAGTTGCAGGTGTGTTGGGTGAGATTTTAGTCCGGGAAGGAGATATCGTTGAGCTAAAAACTCCACTTGCAAAAGTGCGTGATGATGAAGCTGCGTTAGTTGTTGTTCAAGCGCAACTTGCCTTGGATACCGCCAAGCTCAAAACGACGCGTGACGTCGATCTCAAGCTTGCAATCAAGGGAGCTGAAGTTGCAGCCAAGGAGCTCCAACGAACGCTTGACGCGAACTCTCGAGCAGCAGACACCTACCCAGCGAACGAAGTCGATCGCATGCGATTAATGGTCGACAAATCAAAACTCGAAATCGAGCGCGCGCAACTAGAACAGCGGCTTACAATTCTCGCTAGCGAACAAGCCGAAGCAGAATTACGCCAAGCCGAACAAGTTGTTGATCGCCATACCATCTTTTCACCATTGTCAGCCATGGTTATTTCAGTCGACAAACAAGCTGGTGAATGGGTTGACCCAAACTCTAGCATCATCGAAGTCATGACCATGAATCCGTTACGAGTAGAAGGCTTTATCGATGCTTCTACCGCAAGCAAAGTTGTTGCTGGGAATGATGCAAATGTTTCAATCAGTATTGGAACAACTTTGTACGAAGTGACAGGCAAGGTTAAGTTCGTAAGCCCAGTTGCAAATCCAGTGAATAGCCAAGTCAGAGTCTTTATTGAAATCAATAACAATGAAAGTCGATTTCGCCCTGGGCTATCGGTAAAGGCAAGCGTGGTCGGTGATAAATGAATTCGATTTCTACAGTTATTCCATTTCGTTTAAGAACAGATCTCCACTGGGTTTTCTATCCACATCGGACTAATCCGCATTGGGTTGCTAATGATCCCGTTCACCAGGAATTCTACTTCGTTAGCGAACTCGAGCGACGGATAGCATCTTGCTTGAATGGAAATGCGACCGTCGAATCAATACTTAAATGTGAAAGAGCCGCAGTCGTAAATGGAGTTTTGACAAGCGAAAGTATTTTACAACTAGTATCTCGACTGAATCAAAGCTCATTATTACTTTCGACGGCCTCTTCAACAGCAAACTATCGTAAAATATCTTCATCACAATCGGGCTTTTCCATAAGATATACCCTCCAAGTGCTTGGAGCCATACTCGCCCTGCGAATTCCAATTCTAGACCCGACTGCGTTTCTTAGAATTACAGCTCCGATTGGATCTGTATTTTTTCGATTAGTAACGTTTTATTTAGTTTCCTTCCTCGTAATGCTTGCCTTGGTAATTGCAGGCTTAAACTGGAATCTGTTTCTTCAAGACGCAACGAAATTTAATAGTAGTTTACATGGAGAGCGATTGTGGATCACTCTTGGGTTGCTGTTCTTTATCAAGTTGCTACATGAGCTTGGACATGGAATGGCTTGCGTTAGATTTGGCGGTAAATGCAATGAAGTCGGACTCATTCTCTTGTTTGGTATCCCATCGCTTTACTGTGATGTTACCGATTCATGGAAACTACCAAATCGGTGGCATCGAATCATCATTGCTGCCGGAGGGATATACATTGAATTGATACTTGCCACCTTGGCATGCTTCGTTTGGGTATCAAGTGATTCGATTAGCCTTCGAGGAATGGCCGTTCAAGTAATGATTGTCTGTAGTCTGATGACACTCTTGTTGAACGCAAATCCATTACTGCGTTACGACGGATACTACATTTTGTCGGATTGGATTGGCATTCCAAATCTCGGCGATGAAAGCCGTAATTCTTGGAACGCTAGTTGGATTTCGCTTTTCACAAGTTCCCAGCCTTATATGACGCGTTCAGTGGAGTCGCGGTCTGGATATGCTCGTTGGCTTATAACCTACCATGTGATCTCGTTCGGCTATCGTTGTCTACTTCTTATGACGATTGTCTTGCTCACATACAAATGGTTAGAGCAGAGTGGAATGCGAAGCGTCGCTGATGCACTTTTTTACGGAGTACTCGGCTTAACATCCTTTGTTGTCATTGCAAAGATCCTTGCAGTTGTGCAACTCCTACTGCAAACAGGTCGAGTTAATTGGAAAAGATTTGGCGTTTTTTCCGGATTATTAGTAGTTATAATTTTTATGACAGCATTGGTGCCTTTCCCAACGTCGATTTTTGCTCGAGCCTATGTTGAGCCTAATAATTTTTCTCAATTATTTTCGAGACGCGACGCGATAATCGTTCGATCCGCAATGAATGGTCAGTTGATGGCTCCTGGGGAGAGTGTTTGTCAACTCGAGTCTTATGATTTAGACCTTGATATTCTTAAAACCGACGGTGAAAGCCAGGTTGCTGGTGTAAGGATTGCTCAGCTCGAAAGTCGACTTACCAACGACCCCGATTCGCCGCAGCAAATCGTCGAGGCACAGCAGAAGCTTATTGGCTTAAGGAAAAAACTTAATGACTTAAATTCAGAGCAGACTAGCTTGAATATCATCACTGATAAGCGCGGCGTTTTCCTTGACCCGTACAGCCCGTTACGCCAACGCGAGTTTGCAGCCAAGTCGACGTTTCCGCGAATCGATTTGAAAACCAAAGTATTGGACCGAGCTCATGCAGCACGAGGTGAACTTATCGGTTGGTTTGGTGACAACGATAAGTGGTTGGTCAACGCTTTGATATCGGAGGAAGCTTTGCAAAGAGTATCAATCGGAGATCGTGCTCGGATTCGAATTGACCGTCACCCTGGAAGGACCTTTGAAGGGAAAGTGAAGTCAATCTCTACTGAATTGATCACGCGGACCCCTGAAGCTTTGGCTGGAGATAGTCTCTTTAAGTCTCATAGAGCTTCGGGGGAAGAAACTCTTCCTGAAGAAACCTCTTTCAATGTTGAAATTGAAATGTGGAACACGCCACAAAACCTATACGCATTCGGATTAGCGTCCGTCAAGATTCAAACGAAGCCGAAGACCATTGCAAATCAACTGTACGATCGACTACTCGCACGATTCATGATAGTCAGATAACTCACGAGCTATCCCCGATTGCTTTACCAGCGGTAATGGACAACAGTCGATAATTATGGAAAGAAGAATACGGCTCCCGTGACAGCCACCCCTTGATAAAGTAATCCTCGAGTCGTACATGGTCCCCAGTGTATTTGGTGAGGTGTACAATTTCCTGGTCTCCAGTGGCCAAGTGTATAAGCTCGGCTATGTATGGGTTGGCCTCCAACTTTGTAAGGGAGGACCGGTATTGACCCCAGGAACTGAGCGTAAGAAACGGCTGGTCGCAAACAGGGGGAAATCCTGGAGTCATATCGCTCCAGATTCACTTGTTCGAAATAGAGAGGTTGGGTGTAAAAGTTTGGAGCTTCCCAAGTGTAAATACTGCCTGCCCAGATTGCGTGATTGTCGTTCTCACTCACAGTAGTTCGTGTACCGTAGTCGAATAGCTTCTCTGACGAATCAAACGCTGATTCAGTTGCCGAGCGTTGAAACATCCCTTCGACATTGGTTTGGGGGCTTACCATGCTCGCAACAGAGGCCACTTTGGGAAGTTTCGTGAACTCACGTTCAACCGATCTCAGGCGGCCAGAAGTTTCATCCACATTACGTCCCATGGGCTCCTGTGCCCTCGAAACCCCAATAAATGCACCAGTTGCTATCACAATGGCTAGCGTTTTGACGCTCCGTATAGTCATACCTATCGATCCTTCCGCTGCTCAAAGCTTTCTGCTATTTTTCGGTTCGTAGCGATTGTGACGTTAGCATTTACAGGCAACTTATCGTTTTCTCCAGTTGTTTGCGTTCCAGTTTGGATTGGTGTTGAGTGAACCAATAGTCTCATTGGTTGCCGGTGCTGACTCAACCCGGCTAAATTCTCTGACGTTTCGGAACGAGTTTCGACGGACATTCTGTTTCGTCCAAGTCGCAACAGATTACAATTGATAGTGGTTTCAAATAAGGAATTTCAGCCGCAAAAGCAAAACTAAGCATGAAAAAGTTGAAGCTTTTATCTTTGGTTAAATGGATTCATGGGTGGATTCATCCGCAACTTAACCCTTGGTTGCATTTTTTAAAGCCTCGACCAGGCGTGCAACTCTCGTCCAGCCAAGGTTCTTTGGAGTTTCGCAAACTCGAGCGGCGGCGAGTATATGCGGTCGATGCATTCTTCGTCAGCGGCGCACTAAGTATCGACATTAGCGGTTCGACTCAAAATACCGCAAACCTAATTAACGAAAATAATGGAACCGAGTTCTTTGTCGACGAAAACAACGATTTTGTCTTCGACTCGAACGAAGTCCGAGGACTAATTAGCGAGATAGAATCGATCAGCGTCATTGCGAAAGATAACGAAGGCTTCTTTTACTGGGGTGGTAACTTTTCAGCTGCCCCTCTTTCCATTTCGTCAAAGAATAACTCCGTCTCTATCCTGGACGTGCAAGAAGCACATTTACAAGCGACATTTCACGCAAAGAACAACGTTTCTATTTATGCACATGACTCAATCACCTTTGATGAAGAAATTGCTGTAGATGGATTTCTGGCTATTGGAGTCAGCGGGACCGGAATAGTAGCCGATGAAGCAAACGCACAGGTTCGTGTTCATGGTGATCTGATTATTAATTCCGGTCCTCTGCTAATGTTGGCGGACGATCTCACTAACAGTTGGCAAATTGATGGAGCAACTAACTTATTTTCGACTGGTCCAGTATCGATTGGCATTGTTGGGAAATGGGACAGTGCTTCGTTCAGCGCATCTTGCTCAGAACTTACAGTACAAGATTTTAATAATATTGATTTAGCCGCTTTGTCCATCTCAGGGTCCGCTTCAATCTTTACGCCGGAATCTATAACGGACACTAACGGATCTGAAATATCGATTGGTGGTGAGCTTATTCTATCTGGGAAAGTGATTTCACTGGCCGATGACACCTTCGATAAAATTATTGTTTTCGGAGCCACAACTATCACCGCATCGACTGGTGATGTCACGATACAGCAAAATGGATTGGTTCAACTCGGAGACATTACCGCCACAGGCGCGAACATTACGATCTACGAAGATGATTCGACCTCATTAGCCGGAATTTCAGTAATTGGGAACTTAGTGATTGAAAGCTCAGGAGCGATCACTGACAACGCAGATGCTTCGATTATTGCAACCGCAAGCGGATTTATCCAAGGAAGCACTATTCTGCTCGCGAATACGACCAATGATGTTCTTTCAATCGGTGGCTCAGCAAATTTCGTTGCAACGTCCGGCGCGATGTTGTTAGATACCGCTGGGACGGTATCACTGGCCAGTGTTTCAGCCAGCGGAACGAATGTCACCATTCACGAAGATACCTCGACCACTCTGGTAAACATTTACGCGACGGGCAATCTTGTTGTGCAGAGTTTGGGTGCAATCACGGATATCCCAAGTGCATCAATTATTGCGACCGGATCTAGTTATTTCACTGGAACGACGATTACGCTATCGGATAACACAACTGACGTTCTCAACATTGGCGGATCTGTTGAATTTACTGCGACATCGGGAATCGTTTCAATCGACGCGGCGGGTACGGTGACTCTGGGAGATCTTTCGGCAAGTGGTACAAACATCAAGATCTACGAGGACGCTTCCACTACGCTTTCACATGTTCTTGCCGTTGGTGACGTTTTCGTAGAGTCTTTTGGCTCTGTCACAGATGTCGATAGTGCTCGAGTTGAAGCGACGGTGATCCGGATATTCGCTAACACGTTCATAAGTCTTGCTGATGGAAATAATGATGTGATACGAAGTTATGGACGTGCGTTTTTAAACGCTGTAGAAAACATTAGCATTCAGGACGCAGGTGATGTTCAGTTTGGTTCACTTGGATTCGTCGCGATGGATGTGGTTTTGTTTGAGGATGGTCCTACGGTTCTTGACGGCGTTTCGGTCGAGACACTGAATGTTTCGGCACAGGATTCTATTTCTCAGAGTGGATTAGATACCGGGGCGGGAACTAAATTTATTCACGTCGCCGGAGATACCCATTTTGATCTGTTTGCATCTCCAGGAAGTATTGATTTGCAGCGTTCACCCGGCTTACTTTGGATGGAGAATTCGATAAGCGGTCAAGTCACAGCCAATGGAATTCAAGGTGATTTCCTTCTACGAAACACTTCATCGAGTGCCTCTATTGGTTTGATTTCTGGGTCGTTCGATAATTTTAGCGTTTGGCACACGAATAACTCCATCAAGACATCTGGCCAGTCGTTTAACATCTCGCAATATCTGACCCTTATCGCGGGAGTTGACGTTTCAAACCCTAACCAACTAAGCAATGCAGACCTTTCCCAAGTGAGAAATACACTAGCTTCTATCGAGGATCAAGGGACCAAGATCATTGTTGGCGGTAAAGCTCATATCGTTGCTGGCGGCTATATTCTTATTAACGATGTTGCAGGTGAATCCTTTATGTCTGGAAATCCACTTGTTGCAATAGTAAGCCTCGGTGGCAAAGACATATCTGTTGGCGGTTCAGGTGATACACAAATTCCGCTATTGGGTTTTAATACCGAGAATATTCTGAATCATGATCGAGGCGACATCACCATTCAGCTAGACGGTAGCTCGACATTAAGTAATCCCGTGCTGCCTTTTCCTGATGGGCGGACGCTCGCGATTCATAGTAATAATTCCGAGATAATGCTTTCGGGTAATTTGGGTAGTCTTCCCGGCACGCAGATTTCGATACTGAATGATCTTAGCGTATCGGCGTCGGGTTCTATATCTTTGAACAATTTTTCAAGTGAGTCACTGTCCGTTATTGGACAATCTACTTTTATATCTAGCGGATCAAGCATTCAAATTGGTTCTCAAGGATTGATGCAACTTGGAGATGTAAACTTTATTGCTAATCAAGGGGATGTCATTGTAGGAGGATCAGGGGCGACTCGTCTGGGATTGATCTCAGCGTTTGCTGACAACATTGCGATTCAAGAAGATGCGGAACTGACGATTAAAGCGGCTTTTGCAGATGGCAATTTAGTGCTGTCGAGCACCTCTAGCATTCTAAGTACACGGGCCTTTAAAATCGTTGACATGACGGGCATTAGTGCCTATCGAGCCGTTGTATCGGCGGCTACTTTCGCCCATTTAGGCACAACCCATATTGATCGATTAAGTCTTGCAGTTGGACAGAATGGTCGACTTGCAGGAATATCCTTGTTTGAGCTCAACGGAATAGCAAACGCAACCGGTCAGGAATATCTCCAAGCACTTGGAAAGAATCTTCCCGGCGGTATTACACCGTCTGGTCAAACGCTGAGTGGCGAGTCGGTTGAGCAACTTCGATTGCTTGCTTCTTTTGAAGCTTCATTCGGCAAGAACTATGGGTTTTACATTCGAAATGATAAGTCGATAATTGTCGAATCTGCGTACAACGTTGGTGATGGAATTCATTCGTACATTGAAACGCTTGCAGGCCACGACATTACCATCACCGGGAACTTTGTACAGCGTTTTACTCAACAGAGTGCGGGTGGAATAGTATTAATCGCCGGTGATCAGGTGGATTTCGCCCCTAGCGGGCGACTTATCATCGAATCATCAATCGACGATGTCACTACGAGACGAGTGATTACCCAACCGTCTTTGACTGCAAGTGCGTTTGACGGTCAATTAGGACCAAGTGGTTTTCAGTCGACAAGAGATGTGCTTTATGCATCCGATGCGAATGCAGATTCTGGAACACAAAATGTTCTTCAAAGAGTATCGACCCAGTTTGGCGTACTTGGTGAGTCTGGCTTCCAAACGCTTGTTCAATATTCCGATGGGAATTCACAGTTATTCAACATGCGACAAGAGCTTTATGGTTCACTGATTAATGGAGTCAGCGCTACTCCGGGGACTGGCGTTATCTCTGCCCATTTAAGCCAAACCGGCGATGCAGCAGTATTTCAGCGGTCAGTACCATTCGCGGACACATTTCTGAGCACGTTTCAAACACTTCCTACCACTGCCATTTTCAGACGCTCGGAAGAGTTTTTCATTTTTGCAAATGGTGGGCGTACGGATAACGCTGTTGGGAGAGTTGATCTGACGCCTGTCGTCGATGAAGTTGGCGAGGTTTACTCTCCGGGTCGGAAGATCTCGTTTTCGCTTCCGTCAGAAATTGTGGTTACGCCTGCTTCCGTTGTACCTATCCCGAAAATGTTCATCATCAGCGATGTTAATTACGCTCAATTTAATACCGATGTCGAATCGCGGGTGATCGGTCAGGTAACATTCCAAGTTTCCATAGTGCAAGTGGGATTTGATGATCAAGACAACGATGGACAAGTATCAGACGACGAACTCCCAACTCGTAATGAGATTCAGATTATCGCATTAGAGAAGGGGCTCGAAGATGATGATGCGTCGGATGATGAAAAAATTAAATCGACTACGCTTCTCAAGAAGCGATTAATGCTCGGTGAAGTTGACCTTGCAAGTAAGGATGTTAAAGCAGCTTCGGTGGCGACAACTCAGGACATTGAAACGTGGATTGAAGAGTATAAGAATAACGCGAATAAGCCGGCTGGGGCCTACGCAATCATCGCCGTTGACAGCGTTAACGGTATCAAGATTTTAAAAGTATTCAGCATTCGTGACTTTGATCCTGATGGCGAGACAAAGACTCAGGAGCTATTGGAAAAATTCCAAGAAGAGATTGATCAACCAAACGCTTTACCAGAACCTCAGCAGCCTTCGGAAGTGAAACCCGAAGTAAGCACGAATTTAAAGTATCGACTGATTCCTCAGCAGTTGCGACCGGAGCAAGATTGGCTCGTGGAAGCAAGTCCTCGTTATTCAGGACCGGTTAAGGGGACTGCTCTTGCGACAATGCTTTCCTCGAGTGGTGGCGATGCTGATGACATTGAAGATGCAGGTAACGCACAACCACTACAAGTTGTTTTAGCTGCGGGTGCTTTGTCAATGATTCGCTCGCGAAGATCGGCTGGACAACGTCCTGTTTCTGCAATTCCAAATAGAAGTGAAGTTCCGCCGAGATTTTCTAGACTGGCACGTAGACTCAGATTAACTCAGGCGGAGAAATAAGATGGTTCGATGCCAAATTTGTAATAAGACATTCGACGAGAAATCCCAAAGCGCACATTGCCCTTCTTGCGGCGGGTTAATGACCGCGTTGGATTCCGAAAGCACTTTCGATTTTACACGTGCCGATAATCCCGATACTGAGATTACGATTAACGTTGGATTCGATTCCAAAACAGTAGATATCAACGAAACAATTGACAAAACGATAGCGATCGGTCGTGATGATTCAACTATGTTTTCAATTGGCAGCACAGTGGAAGCAATCGATCAAGGTCAGAAGCCGCAGAAGCATGACAGCGAATCGACGATATCGCTAGGGTCGTTAGGCCTTCCATCCTTTCCAGTTGGTTCTGACGCAACGATCGACCTTGATTCAAAGCCCGTTACAGATGGAACGATAGACTTCTCTATCGATAATTTCCCCGGCTCTCCAGGTGCAACGATCCAGCTTGGTAACGCCGGACTAACGGTAAGAAAGAGCGATTCGCAGCATTTTGGAATTGGTCCAGTTCAAGGATCGACTTACGCGCCCA
Source organism: Pirellulaceae bacterium (assembly GCA_031412775.1). GTDB lineage: Bacteria > Planctomycetota > Planctomycetia > Pirellulales > Pirellulaceae > JAIYDQ01. Next base: position 9,992 of record JANODQ010000105.1, read on the forward strand.
AGGGTGGACGTACACGTATCGACGAAAGGGCTGACCAAGGCGATTCGGCTTTGGCGACCGTCAGCAAGCGTACTCTTTCAAAGGAGTCAGACCACTTAGATATTCCTGCTGACTACCAGGTGATCAAGAAGCTTGGTGAAGGCGGAATGGGAGTTGTCTATTCAGCAATTCAGCGAAATCTTGATCGTACCGTTGCGGTGAAAGCGATCAAATCTGGCAAGGGAGTATCTGACGAAAGCCGTCGTAAGTTCTTCTACGAAGCACAAATCACAGGTGACCTCGACCATCCTAATATTGTTCCTATCCATGATTTAGGAACGAATGATGATGGAACTCTTTTCTATTCTATGAAAATGGTTGACGGTACGCCGTGGTTGGATGTCATACAGTCAAAGAGCCGCGAAGAGAATATCGAGATCTTGATGAAAACGTGCGACGCGGTTGCGTTTGCACATTCACGAAACATTATCCACCGCGATCTGAAGCCAGAGAATGTGATGCTCGGTTCTTTTGGTGAAGTGCTCGTGATGGACTGGGGATTGGCGATTGATCTTAGCATCGAACAAAAGTTTGGGATGAGTGGAACGCCGGCCTTTATGGCTCCAGAAATGGCGGCGCACGAAACAGACAAGATCGGTCGATGCAGCGACATTTATATTCTTGGCGGGATTCTCTTCCAAATTGTGACCGGAAAGCCACCACATGGCGGATCTACTGTTCGGGAATGTTTAATGTGGGCGATGGATAACCGAATTATCGAAACGGAGATCCAAGATCCGCTTCTTGACATTGCCCGGAAAGCGATGGAAACAGATCCTAGCGATCGATATCAATCTGTAGTCGAGTTTCAAGATGCGATACGCGAATATCTAAGTAACGCAGAAAGTATTGCTCTCACCGTTCGGGCCGAGGATTTGCTTGTTCAATCGATTGCAATTAAAGACTATCAAGGTTTTGCGCGTGCGATGTTCTCTATGCGAGATGCAATCGAACTTTGGCCTGAGAATCAGAATGCGATTCAGGGGCTTAAGAAGGTACGCTTAGCTTACGGAACATGTGCGTTTCAGCGAGCTGACTATGATCTATGTCTTGAAACACTCGATATAACCGAACCTGAAGAAAAGAGTATCTACGACTCCGCACTTGAGTTAAAAAAACTGAATCAGCAGAAGGAGCAGCGTTTCAAAACTCTTCGGCGGGTTCTCGCAGGCGTCATCATATTCGCAGGTATTGTGCTATCAATCGCAACGCTCTATGCACGCCGACAGGCTCAGATAGCTCGACAGCAAGAGTCGTATGCAAAAGCTGCAACGCTTGCGGAGCGGGCCGCCAAAGAGAACGAGGCCGAGGCAAAAGTTGCGGCACTCCAGCAAAAGGAACTGGCTGTCAAGGCAGCCGCGGATGAAAAAGCGGCGAGACAGAATGAAGAGCTCGCAAAGCAACAAGCTCAGGCAGATCGCGACAAAGCTATTTCAGCGCAAGCCGAGGAGCGAAAGGCTAAAGAACAAGAATCGCAGGCTCGCTCACTTGCGGTAAGTGCAGAAAAGAAAGCCATTCAGAACGCAGTTATCGCGACCCGAAACGCAAGACAAGCGTTAATCGGCAATTTTCAATCGCAGATTAACCTAGCTCTGGCTCAGAATAACCAGTTTGATGTATCAAGAAGTAATCAACTTCTGCGAGACATTACATCGATTGAATCACAGTTATCCGAGTCTTCACTTTCTGAGTCTTCACTGACAGATGAGTCGCCTACTACATCAGGTCCGCTCCTTCAGAACT
>JANODQ010000106.1:0-4240 GCA_031412775.1 Pirellulaceae bacterium
GGCGTTCTTACAGGATTTGGCCCTCCAACATGTAGCTTGTTTCCTCTGGTTGCCCGCAACGTAAGATTAGATGGGATCTATGTCGGTCCTCGTGATGCATTCATTGAGATGAATCGATTCCTTGAACAAAAGAAAATCCAACCAGTAATCGATCGCGTTTTCTCGTTTGAAGATGCTCCGTCAGCCTTTGAGTACCTGGAAAGTGGACAACACTTTGGAAAAGTTGTCATCTCGAACGAAGGAAACAATGTGTCATGATCAACGAGCAGACGCTTCAGAAAATCCATCAAACCTACGGCGTAGAAAATTGGGGTGCTGGCTACTTCAGTGTGAATACGCTCGGCAATATGGTCGTGCATCCTATTCCAGGGACAAGCGATCCCTCGCAAATCATTCACACACATCAAGCCAATAGCGGGATCGACCTAAAGAAACTTGTCGATCAAATTGTCCATGAGAAAGGAATGAGCCTTCCCCTGACACTTCGGTTCCCGCAAATTCTCACGAATCAGCTAAGGAAACTATCTGACGCCTATCAGGAAGCCATCAAGCTTTTTGAATATCGCGGACAACATTACCCCGTGTTTCCAATGAAAGTGAATCCTCGCAAAGAAGTCGTCGAAGCATTCCTTGCCGATAGCTCTCGATGCCGCGTGGGACTGGAATGTGGTTCGAAGCCAGAATTGTTTGCAGCAGTCGCCTTGGATCAAGCACCGGAATCGCTACTTATCTGCAATGGCTTCAAAGACGAGAGTTTCTTGCGTCTTGCCACACTTGCTTTGAAAGCCGGCAAGCAGGTTGTGATCGTGGTTGAAAAACTGAATGAGCTAAAGATGCTTTTGCGAGTGGCAGCCGAAACAAAGATTTGCCCTTACATTGGTTTGCGTGCCAAACTCTATTCGCGTGGATCGGGCAAGTGGGCTTCCTCGGGTGGCGATTCAGCCAAGTTCGGGCTAACCACTTCGGAAATCATGCAATGCATTCGCCTGCTACATGAGCATAAAGTCGAAGACAAATTGCGATTGCTCCATTTTCATATCGGTTCGCAAATCACTGATATTAAACGTGTAAAAAACGCCATGAAAGAAGCGGCTCGTGTCTATGCAAAGATCTATCAACTCGGCTTGAAAGTTCAATACTTGGATATCGGCGGAGGTATGGGAGTCGACTACGATGGATCGAAAACTCGTTTCGAATCGTCGATGAATTACACGGTACAAGAATTTGCAAACGACGCGGTCTATCAGATCTTAGCCGTTTGCGATGAAGAAGAAGTGCCACATCCAAATCTCGTTACCGAGAGTGGGCGTATGATGACAGCCTATCATACTGTCTTGGTAACATCGATCCGTGATGAAATTGAAACCTTCGCCGACGACGAACCAGAAGTAACGATTGACGAAGATGACCCGCAAGTCATCACCGAGCTTAAATACTTGTGTGACGAAATCAACGGTAAAAATTACGTCGAATATCATCACGATGCTCTCGAACTGAAAGACCAACTCCACACGCAATTCAATCTCGGGATGATCAGCATCGAAGATCGCGCTAAGGGGGAAGTGCTCTTCTGGGAAGTTTGTGCGAGAGCCCTCAAGGAATCGGAGGCGTCGCGATTTCCAGATGAAGAATTTGAAGACGTTAAACGGGTGCTTGCCGCGAAGTACCTGTGCAATTTTTCACTCTTCCGTTCCGCACCCGACTCATGGGCAATCGGCCAGCTTTTCCCAATTGTTCCTCTGCATCGCTTGCACGAAACAAAAAAAGATTTCGCTACTCTGGTCGACGTAACTTGCGATTCCGACGGCAAAATCGATAAGTTCGTCGACTTAAAAGATGTCAAGGAAACGCTTGAGTTACCGGCCTTTCGTAAGAACGAAGATTACTATCTCGGGATCTTTTTGGTAGGTGCATATCAAGAGGTAATGGGCAACCAACATAATCTTTTCGGAATGCCTAACGAAGCACAAGTAGTGATCGAGACAGATGGAAGCTACACCATCAAATGCCTCGTTCCTGGAAGTGAGATCCAAGACATGGTTCAGTTCGCACGCTACGACAGCGACAGCCTCATCTCGCAATTCCAAGCGAAACTCAATAACCAAGTTTCCGAAGGATTTTTGTCGTCAAGTGATGCTCAAATCGCTTTATCGAATTACCGCGACGCAGCGAAGTGGAACACTTACCTGGAATGAAATTGCTAAACGCATCATGAATTGGAAAAGGCGACAGTCTTCACCTGGCCTGATGAAATCTGAGCCGATCGCGATAGCGCTAGCGGCTTAGGAAAAATGTCCTTTTCATCACCCACAGTCTTCACCTATGTCGCATGTGGAAACCAGCTCGATGTTCGAGATCCTAGTTTAGTCGGCGCCGATATGCTCTACGTTTCTCTTGGGAACAGTCCCGAGATAACTTCCTATTTGAGTTTTGGGTTCGGTGACGCAATATAGTTCCATTTGGGAAGTATGTCGTCGAACTTGATCTTCATGGTTTCCTTGAAATTATCCATATACTCCCAATCGATGTTGGCAAGTTAATCACAGGCCGGAAGCATATGTCACTGGGTATCTTTCATCCTGCCGCTAGCCATATAAATCAGATCAACTGAGTTGCACCCCATAGCAAACCGGCTACGACAAGCATGAAGACCGTGAACCAGGTGGCTTGGGAAATAGCCTGCTTGATAATCAAATCGGTTCGCTCGTGGCGTGTTGCTGCAAGAACTAAGGCAACAGCAACAATCAAAGGAAAATAGTACAGCAGATACTCGGGGGACATTGGAACGGACATCGATTACGACTCCGTTCTCAAAACCGCTGCTCCAGTATTTCGCAACGCATCTGTGAGATCCACCGGCGGGCTATCTGCCCAGAGTCCTTCAAGATCGTAAAACGCTCGCGTTTCTTCATCGAACAGGTGAACAATCAACCCACCGTAGTCCAACACAATCCATCTGCTTTCATCGTATCCAGAGGTGCTCAATCGCGTTTCACCCAAGGCTTCCAATGCATGATCAATCTCGTCGCTGATCGCGTGAATCTGTCTCCGGCTAGTCCCCGTTCCGATTAAAAAATAATCGAAAATTGAAGTTTGTCGTGAGATGTCGAGAAGAATCAAATCCTGGGCTTTATTCTCCGCCGCGGCTCTTGCTGCTGCTTTTGCCAAGATCAATGTCGCCGCAAGTTGCGATTCCGAAGCGGTAGCATTGATAATGGGAATGTCTTCTAAAACGTTCGACGGACTAGGTTTCTTACTCATTGAAAGCGATTTGGCTCCAAAAATATTTTCTAACTTCGCAACTTCGGAAACTGTAGTCTAACTCTTTTTCGCAATAATGTCACCTTAAAGTCAATTAACAACCGTGTATCGCCTCCCACACACCGAAAAATCTCGATCTCTCGAGTCGAAATTGTCGCTAAAACGGCGGCCAATCAGTCAAGCCGGGCACTTGGCCCTCGCGACAATTAATCAAAAATCGTGGGTTAGCCTCGTTCGAATGATTAAGCATCGGCTTGTGCTGCAATGTCCAACGCGACGAGGCTCGTTTGACCGTGATAAGATTTTGACAACTCACCAATGCCAAAATCAAGAGTCCTATTCAGTCTCTCTAGTTCACTGCAAAATAGTTACTTACGTAAAAAATCCCGATTCTAACTCACGTCATTTTCCCTGCTCGAACACGAAGGATATTCCGATGGCCGATTGGCTCGAACCTGGCACAAAAGCCCCCGCGTTCACGTTAGTATCTGACTCTGGTGAAAAGGTGAAGCTGTCACAGTTTAAAGGTAAAAGTGTCGTCATGTACTTTTATCCAAGAGATGACACACCTGGTTGCACAAAGGAAGCGTGCGCGTTTCGCGATGCACAAAGTGAGATGATCAAACTGGGAGCGGTGGTGCTTGGGGTCAGCCCGGACACGGTAGAATCGCATGTGAAGTTTCGTGACAAATACACATTGAATTTCCCGCTGCTTGCCGACCCTGATCACGCGGTAGCGGAGTTGTATGGGGCTTGGCGTGAGAAAAACATGTACGGGAAAAAGTCGATGGGTGTTCAGAGAAGTACATATCTAATTGATGCACAGGGTAAGATTGAAAAGGTCTGGAAAAAAGTAAGCGTCGACGGTCATGACGCGGACGTACTTGCAGCTCTTAAGCCAGAGTAAACCATGAGCTGATTTCCGACGTTATAGCAAGGCGACTTACAGCCGGCCCTGCTTGCTCAAATAGCCGCCGAG
>JANODQ010000107.1:0-1705 GCA_031412775.1 Pirellulaceae bacterium
CGTCCCGAAAACCATGGGGCAGGGGGATAAACATTTTTCAGCTCGCTTCGTTCAGCACGGCTCCTCGATGCGTGCTGTTGCTTTTGGACAAGCAGACTGGGTCTCGGCGATGAGCGTTCACTGGAACGAAGTCAATTCCGACGTTAATTCCGAATCCTCCGAAACAATCGACATTGTCTTCCGACCAGTTATCAATGATTTTAACGGGATGCGAAAAGTCGAAATGCACCTCGTTGATTGGCGTCCTAGCCCAGCCCCAAAACCAAAACTCGACCCGCTCTTATCTTGACTCGCAGGTCGCTCTTTCGGTAATCAAAGGTTTATGAAAGCCTTGAGATGACCCGCAACTTTCAAAGTTGCAAATTCAGCCCCGCAGGTTATTTTGAATTGCTTGAAAAGAAATTTGGAGACCAGAAATAATCGGCTATCGCGGCGTCGCTTGCTAACACTCCTTGGCTGTAGCACAGTTGCAATAACTTCGAACCTCGGTTGCGCGAAATGGTCACATCTGGAACTCGAACCGAGCAAATCTTCGTCGACGGGTTTACCCCCGATTCAAATGTCAGCCGATTCGATGCCGATCGAGCTGATCTTTCTACGTCTGGTTCCCGAACAACTCCCTGAACTCGATTTGGTTTGGCCTCGAGTTGATGAACAAGCCTTTCCAATCGAACTCCGAAAAAGACTCGACCGAAACGGAATCCGAGCCGCTATCGTGAGCGACGCAGTTCCTCTGCCGCTTCAAAAAATGATCGAGGCGATCGACAATCGCTTGCAAGACGATCCCATGGAACGCGCCGGCCTTTCCGCAGACATGCCCAGCCACTCGCGTCTCCTGCAATGCAAGTCCGGCGAACGCAAAGAAGTTGCCGTCAGACCTTCTCGAAGTGGCTCTTTGGTGATGCTTTATCACGACGGAAATGTCGCTAAAGGAAAAACCTATGTCGAGCCCGCACTGCAACTCGATTTGCGAGTCGTCCCACAAGATGATGGAACCGCGATTGTTTCAATCCAACCTGAAATTCAGTACGGCCCTTTCAAGCAAAAAATTGTAGGCCAACAAGAGTTCGCATTGCGGCGCGAGTTAAAGCGAGACTTCGACACCTGGCGCGATCTGCAAATCAAACACATAATGAAGCCAGGTCAAATGATGATGGTCAGCGCAGTAACTCCCAAACGAGGACTCGGCGAACACTTCTTCTTTACGGAAACAGTATCCGGTACCACAGAACAACTTGTACTGCTCATGCGACTAGGCCAAGGCAAATCCAACTCCGTCTTCGATAGCAAGCGGTAACGCCCCTGAGCCGATGGCGTTAGCCACGGGTTCCCCCCCGGTCTCTCAAGCCTCACCTCTCAAGCCTCACTCCTGATCCCTAACCGTTCCCGACGGTAATCGCCTGATTGAATATTCAATATCCATTGCCGATTCGCCACGTACCAATTAATTGTTTTCCTAAGGCCATCTTCGAAGCGAACCTTTGGTTCCCAACCTAGCTGACTTTTAATCTTCGAGTAATCGACTTCATAACGTCGGTCATGTCCTGGTCGATCCGCAACAAATTCAATTAGCTCGCGCGACGCACCTATCGTTTGGTTACACCGCTGATCAATCTGTTCACAAATCATTTCGACAAGACTGAGATTCGTCCGCGCATTGCCTCCACCGATGTTGTATGAATCACCAACCATACCTTGCCGAAGC
>JANODQ010000108.1:0-3538 GCA_031412775.1 Pirellulaceae bacterium
GCGTCCTGTACCTAGGAATGAATCCTGGCCCTTGGGGGATGGTACAAACGGGGGTTCCATTTGGCGAAATCGCCGCCGTCCGCGATTGGCTTCAGATTAGATCTTCAGCGATTCAACCAGATTATGTTCATCCCAAACGCCCCATCCAAGGGCTTCAATGCGCAAGGTCAGAGGTCTCTGGAAAACGACTTTGGGGACTCTTTCGAGATCGCTACGCAGACGCCAAAAGTTTCTTCAAAGATCAGTTCGTAGGCAACTACTGCCCGCTGGCGTTCATGGACGAGCAAGCCAGAAACCTCACCCCTGATAAGTTTCCGATCGCTCTCCGCACTCAACTGGAATCCATCTGCGATGAACATCTGAAAGAAGTGATCACAACGCTCAAGCCTGAGTTTCTCGTCGGAATCGGAGCCTTTGCCGAAGCCTGTGGCAGGCGCGCGATACCTACAGAACTCAAAGACAAAACCAAAGTTCTACGAGTATTACATCCTAGCCCGGCATCGCCCGCAGCAAATCGCGACTGGTCAGGAAGTGTCACGAAAACACTCAAAGATGCTGGAGTCTGGTGACTCCGGAGCCTAAGAGCGATTGCCAAGCTCAGCTAACCAAATGGCACTGACTTATCATCGGAGCCATAGTTCGTGAACCTGAACATCCAAGTTCAATCTTCGAGATTCAGTCACTTCGCCGAAACGTTTAAAATAGCGGAAGCGCAAGTAGCACAGTGAAATCTGATGTGTATTCTTCTCCGCCTTGTTGAGACGGTCGTGATGTCCCCAGCAGCATATATTGGCCGCCCAATTGGCCGGACGTGAGGATTGATTTCGGCACAAGAACGCGAGCAGTGCTCCAAAGTTTTTTACTTTTTTCATTGGGCAACCACTGTGCAGCACCTTCCAGCTCGATCACACTACCGAGGGCGATGAAGTTGAATCCGCTTTGACTCCCTTCATCAGGCAACATGCTACCTGCGGAAAGAGTCTTCGCAGCTACCAACGCCGTCAAAAGACCACCATCTTTTGCGATCGGTGCGACGGCTTTGACTGCCGCTTGTTGCCAGGTTTTAAAGGATGGCAAGTTCTCGTAGTGCAACGTCGCAAGATCGCGAGCAATAGCTGTTAACGCTTGTTTGACCTTGCGATCGTAACCTTCTGCCTTGGGGTCGGATGCCAAGTACGCCTTCAACGTTGCAATCGATTCCGCAGGGTTACTCTGCTCGATTGAATCCCATAGCTCGCTCTTGATACTCGAGCCATTGAGATTCGCTGCCGACTCACTCTTATCACTCTTCAGTGTAATTTTTGGATTCGCTGCCTGGGTACCGGATAGTGTTTCGGTTAGCGTATCGGTTTGGACTGGAACATTCGAAACCGTTTTTTCAGCCGATGACCGAGAAGCTTCTACACGGGTGGATGTGGGATCTAAAGGCGGAACAGACACACCTTCAAGCGGCTTTACTTGTGCTTCAGGAGTAACATTTTCCGCTGGTATTTCTGTTGGTATTTCTGATGGGCCTGCAACCGCATTTGCAAGTCTTGATTCGACCATTTTGTCTAACGCCGGTTCAGCGGTTACGGGCTCTGCGGCAACAGGTTCGCTGACCAGCGGCTCACTCGAGTTTGGTTTGGATGCTTGAGTTTCCACTGCTCCCGATTCAGCATCAACGCTGCCTGCAATATCGCGATTGGACTCCATTTGCACACTTGGTAGCAACGGAGTCCTTCCGTTGAGCCTTGCATCCGATTTCGCTATTCGAGTTCGAATGCCCAATGAATCAGAAAACTCGGTGGGAACGATCCAAGGAACAAATCGAGCGACAGCCGGTCCTGCCTTGAGCGGATCTTTTCCTAAGACATACCACATCAAAAGGATCGCAATCGGTACCGCAGCGACACCGCCACCAACCGCCGATCCAATCATCTTTAGAGGCGACTCCGGTTGCTTCTTTTTCGTAGCCTTTCCTATCGCTCCGAATGGATCACTATTTCGCTTCGTCGAAGCAGCTGCTGGAGATGAGGGCAGTGGAGCCAGCGTCAGAGGAGCATCGTCCGACTGAGGGCTCTTAACAAGTGAATCCTCCTGGAACATAACGTCAAGTTCGTCCGGAATAGCTTCCACTATCACAACGCTTTCATCGTCGAGAATCAACGCGTCATCTTCAGAATCATCAATCTCATCTTTGAGTTCGTGAGTCGTTGAATTGAAGCTGCTTGATTCAAGATCGTTTGATCCGTCCTCAAATGTTTCGTCATCGGACGATTGGCTTATAAAATCAAGTTCGCTTACTGCACGTTCGCTTTCGTCGTTGTCTGTCATGAGCTCTGTAGAAGTCTCTTGTCCGTCCAAGCTAGATGGTTGCGTTTCCCATTCGTTGGATGGAGGGACTTCAACAGAACCAGTCCCGACACGTTCTTCAGGTTGCGACTCGGGCGAAAGAGCCTCTTCCAAGATGAGCCCAGAGGTCGCAAAGCCATGATCTTCGTCGATGGCAGAAAAATTATCTTCAGCAACCACTCCGTCAAAATTATCTTCGATGGACTTTAACAAGCCTCCATCGGCTGTCGCGAGCACAACTTCTTCTATCGAATTGCTATCCGCGATACTCCAACAAGCTGCCTGTGAATCGAGTTCGATGAATAGATTATCGGCAGGAAGATGAAACCCACAACCAGGACATTTTAGAGTCGCTCCTGGAGATATCGAAGCAGGTGGCAAAAAGAACTGATTACACTTCGGGCAGGGCAAAATGGTTTTCATAGCATTACCGACTTCAACGCAAATGCAACGATCGCGAGGCTGGAGAGAAAAAATGGAGCTGAAAAATCAGTTTAAGGAAAAATGGATCAAAGCGGTGGGTCAGTGCTCAAAGTTAAGGTTGCTTTGCGGGCAAACTTTAGTCACGAGCTTCTGACTAAGAACGATCTGAAAAACACGAACGAGTGGTAGTTCGCTCACTGCAGTCTACCTTAACTTTTCCCGTCGAAAACTTTTCTCGTCGTACTGGCACACTAACCCAAGAGTATATTCATGTGCTAGTATATTCACGTTCCGGGGAAGATCATACAGTTTGCTTAACGCCCACGGTCAAATTCCTGCACCTGGAAAAAACGTCCGTATGCCCCGTACCGGCCAGAGAGGGCTTGTTTTGGACTCAAAATTCAGGTTATCGCCTAGCAGGACGCCCCTTTGTCAACCGCCGAAACACGGCTCAGCCGCTCTAGAGCACTCCAAGCCGGTTTGGTAAAGTGTGCGTATGAATCAAACAATTGCTGAAAAATTACGCGCCGACACACGGATTGCCCAAGCCAAAGAACTTCTCGAGTCGGCTGCTGCAGAGTATCGCGACCAAATTTGCGAGATCCGACCTCCTAATCCACATCTCGTTGCCGAGTACAAAGCCATGCTGGATCGGCTAGCGGTCGCGCGTGGTGGAGCACCCTACTTCCCTTTCATCGGGAGCGGACTCGGAAACGGGCCGTTTGTGGAACTGGCAGACGGTAGTGTGAAACTCGATTTTATTGTCGGGATCGGTGTACAC
>JANODQ010000109.1:0-3765 GCA_031412775.1 Pirellulaceae bacterium
AACATTGCTTTCAACAGGTAGCGTCAGCGAACAGCAATCTGGAGGAGCAAAGCCCGAAGCGATCGCTTCCACGACGCGAACGGAGGCTCACCGGAGCGGTTCTCATCGGTCGGAGTCTTCAGAATGACCGAGCATGCCTTATCTTCGGCAGTGAGAAAACACAACACGCTCGTCGATTCGATCGCTAGAAAGTCACTGCGATTATTGACTTCTGTTTTGTGCATTATTTATCTAATTTTTTTTTCGGCACCCATCGATGCTGTAGGCCAACAGCAACCTGTTGACGACTTGATGCAAGGGCCACTCAATGCGGAATCGAATGGATCTACTGGGTTTCAAGTTCGGCAGGTCTTTGTTCCCGAGTCCGATTTGTCGATACTCGGTGAAAACTTTGTTCCGACTGATCGAGAAAAGCTTGTAGAGCTAATTAATGGTGCGTTACCATCGGAATATGACGATCGTTCTTTTTCTTCTCCTTACCTTTCAGAAGCGGTTTACGTCGCTCGCTTGGTGGGCCAAGATCTCGTATCAAATGGTTCACGCTGGTCCATTGATTTGCAAAACCCAGGCAGCAATGGAAGCGTCTGGACAATTCCGGAAACCACAATCGCTTGGCGGCCTCTGCGCTTGGCCAAAAAAGCCGAGACACAGCCCGAGGATTTTTCAAATGCGATTCGTTTTCGATCTTACGGCATCGCGGAGTTGCCTTTAACGAAGGCGGGACAAGCATGGATCGGCTGGAGTGCCCGAGGAGAGTGGAACGACAGTCGATCACAAATTCGCTTTTCGCTTACTCTGCCATCCGCGGTGCAATCGCAATTACTGCTCGATCTACCACCTGGATGGTCGATTCCATCAAGTGAGCATGTAGCAACAAAACTGAAGGAAGTCGTAGGATCGATCCCCAGTGACTGGCCAGTCGAGTTTGCTCGTGCTTATACATCTGGAAACTGGTGGGTTGTTTATTTGCCCGTTTCAGGCACATCCACTTTTACGATTGGAAAAGACGCAACTCGCATCGCGTTACCATTCTCGGGAACAATCAACAGTCAACGAATCGAGTATGACTTGATCGCTCGAGGGCTCGAGGTTACTTCAACCACCCAAGTCGATTATTCATTCGACGGTTCGAACGCGGCGAACACTCTCGGGGAGATGTACGACGCGGTCTTAAGTGTCGACGCTGGGCTGGGAGTCACCGACGTCCTTATCAATAGTACGTCGCGAACTTGGAAGGCAGGCGAGACAGCCAACACGATTGTGGTCAGCATAGAGAAGCCGCTTCAAAACGCATTTCAAAAATCATCGCAAGTCACCGTGAAAGCGATCGCGGCTTGGGGCCCTGAGAATAACGCTGGCAAGCTACCTACGATCCGATGGGACAGTCGATATGTGCTGGACGGTTCCACTTCGATTCGACTCGCTGACAATTGGACTGCGACTTCGGTTCGAACCAGTGCTCCGAGTGCTATAGAGGCTGAGAACAAGAGTAGTGGGAGCGAGCTAAGGGAGCTCAACTTTTCATGGCAAGGTAATCCCCCCAATGCATTTCTCAAGGCAACTCACGCGACAACTCAGCAACCCGTTGATGCAGTTACTCGGCTCATTAATACCAACGATGGGTTCACGGCAACGACTCGGATTTTGCTCCCCGCGAGGTTTGTGAACTCGGGCTCGTTCACCATTGAAACCGATAGCTCTTGGACGCTGGAGTCGGTGCAACCATTAGATGCTTCGAAGGCGACCGCAAGTTTCCGCAATCGAGTGGATCGACGCGCTCAATCACCAGGAGGGCTCGTTTATGATATTACGGCGAGCACGGTCTCCGTGGCGCAATCGCTAAGTCTTGAAATCATCTGCAAAAAAACAAAATCGAACGATGCTGTTAGACCCGCCGACAAGCCGTTAAGCAACGACGCAATTCTTTATCTCGAGGCATGCCGTCCGATTATTTTCAAGGACTTCACGCAATCCGATTTCTACATAATCGAGGCAACAGGACGATATACAATCGATGGAAATGCAGGACTGATTGAATCTCGTATTCCTGAAGCCGACCTGCCTTCGACGTACCAACAAATGCTTCCGCGTTTGGGCGGATTCTGGCTTATTAAACCCGATGCCGGAAGAGTTCCGAGACTCGCCTACTGTCGTCAGGCAGCCCCATTCAGCGCGGAACTTGATACACGTATACGCCCAACAAGTGACAACCAAGAAATTCACACCACCTACTCGGTTCGCTGCACGCCTATTGCGGGGACAGTCACGAGCGTGCTCGTTTCGCTTTCAAGCTCGAGTGCAACTGGTTTACAATGGAATTACCGTTTAATTGGTACATCGAATGCAGGAACGTGGACACCTGTTGAATCGATACCAATTGACACGCAGGGAAGCAACGACAAATCGAAGAAGCTCGATCCGAAAAAATCCTCCAGTGTTGACGCAATTCAGCGTTTCAGGCTCGTGCTTCCTTACCCAAGTTCATCTAGTTTTGAATTGGAATCAGTCTATCGCTCTCCGCTAGATGCTCCCGTGGAATTGCCACTAATACCCGAAGCAAATCAATTGCGAGCAAGACTGGATATCGAGTCGAATTTATCCATCGCAGATTTACCTAAGGCCAGTTCGGATGGTCGACTTCAACCACAAGGTTTATGGTTTGATGATAGTGGCTTGCGGTATCAACGATTTCTTTATGCTCAATCCCCTGATCTTCGCATTTCTGTTGTTCGCAAACACCAATCTCCCGACGTTTGTATTAGCAAGCTGAAAACAGAACAAAAGATCTCAAACAATGGGCGTCGAGAAGCGAACGTTTTGGTAAGCCTTCACCACTTGGAAACCTCGCATATTGAATTCAAGATTGCCAATGGATGGAAGATCAGAAACGCATTGCTGAACGATGAACATCTACTACAAGTTGTCCCCACAAAATCAGTGCAACACCCATGGACGGTTCTGCTCCCCAAAGACAAACAAAAAATTGGATCAACCCATCGGCCCGCGGTAATTAAACTCGTTCTCGATTGCGCACCGATACCTATTGAAGATGGAAGTAAAATCGATTGGCCTGATATTCAACCAGGCTGCGAAGTACTGGGGCACGAGTCGAAGATCACAATGCCCGATGGCTTTTCACTATTGGACACGAAGCAGAAGCAGGTCGTGCAATCAAACAATACACAAAGTGATTACTGGGATTGGGAACGAGCAAATCGGGACGGCCGTTTCAAATCGAGAAGGTGGCTTAGCAATAGCCCATTCGCGTTTCTGAATTATTCAGGCGGCCAATCAACAACGCCTGTCATCGATACGAATGACACTCATCTGCGATACACCAACCCAGTGAATGTTTGGCAATCGATTTTAATCATCGCTACGTTTGTTGGTACGTTTATTCTATCTCGGTATTCGGCTGCCGCATGTCTAATGATGATGAGTCTGCTGTTCATTGGAATCGTGATAGTGCCTGAACCGATGGTCGATGGGATTCAAATGATAACAAGCTCGGCAATCGTTGGTTTTCTCTTTGTCTTGCTTCATCGACTCGTTAACGATAATAAAGCAAACGTCGCGACACAGGCTATTCCAGCAAAAGCCGCTCTCGCGAATGGCAACAGCAAGACGCTCCAAACAACTAAAGGAACGATTCTATCAAGTCTCATGCTTACCGTGGTTACCTTTCAAACGACAACGCTCGCACAGGAAACGGAAGACAAATCGCAAGAAAGCACTGCGCAGCAAAAACCGCTCTACAGCGTCATA
>JANODQ010000110.1:0-22946 GCA_031412775.1 Pirellulaceae bacterium
CAAGAGCGATGTCTTGCCGTGATCGACGTGGCCTAAAAAGGTCACGATTGGAGCTCGGGGAATCAAATCTTCGGCAGCATCTTCGATCTTGGACTACTTGATTGGGACCAAAATTGTAGCCGGTGAAGCAGGTGGCATCACACAACACATCCGCGCTTACCAAGTCGATAAGGATGGTCGCAAGGTTGCCTTTGTCGATACTCCTGGCCACGAAGCGTTCACCGAAATGCGAGCTCGCGGTGCTAACGTGACCGACATCGCTGTTCTGGTCATCGCAGCCGACGACGGTATCATGCCACAAACCGAAGAGGCCATCTCGCACGCAAAAGCGGCTGGCGTCCCAATTGTCGTCGCAGCAAATAAAGCAGATTTGCCTTCGGCTGATATCAATCGCCTGATGACGCAAATGACCGAACACGGACTCACTCCAAGTGCTTGGGGCGGTGATGTTGAAGTCGTTCCAACCAGTGCAATTACTGGCCTGGGGATGGATGAATTACTGGACACGCTTTTAACAGTAGCCGAACTGAACGATTACAGAGCTAATCCAAAACGAGCAGCAATTGGAGTTTGCTTGGAAAGCGAACAAGCTTCTGATCGAGGCATCATCGCGAAGATGATGGTTCAAAACGGAACCTTACGAGTTGGAGATATCGTCGTCTGTGGATCTACTTACGGTCGCGTTAAAGCGATCTATGATACCCTGCGACGCAATAAACAACTCACCGAAGCTGGCCCGTCGATGCCTGTGAATATCACCGGCCTGGAGCACGCACCGGACGCTGGCGAGAAGTTCTATGTCCTAGACGATATCCAGCAGGCCCGAGAAATCGCAGCCGTTCGCGGCAGCCAAACGCGTTCCTCGTCGCTCTCCGGAACTACTAAGGTTTCCTTCGAAGCGTTCCAAGAACTGATTCAATCCGGTCGACTAACCAAGCGTGACGAAGATAAGGTCATCCTCAACCTGATCATTCGGGCTGATGCTCGTGGCTCATTGGAAGCCATCGAGAAAGAACTAACAAAACTCGATCACCCGGAAGTAGAATTAAAAATCCTTCAGCGATCTGTTGGTGGTATTTCGGTTGCAGACGTTACACTTGCATCAGCATCTGGTGCAGTAATCGTTGGCTTTAACGTGATTCCCGACGAAGCCGCTCGAGGACTTGCAGACCAGAAGAATGTGGAAATTCGTCGTTACGACATTATCTATAATCTCGCGTTGGATATCAAAGCGATCGTCGAAGGTCGCTTGAAACCAGCCGAAAAGGTCGTCGAACTGGGGCGAGCACTTGTAAAACAAGTCTTCTCGGTCTCCCGAGTAGGTACAATCGCAGGATGCATTGTCGTTCAAGGTAGCATCGAGCGAGGATGCCGAATCCGGGTCAATCGCGATAATCGAACCATCGGCGACTATCCTTTGGATACGCTTCGTCGAGTTAAAGATGACGTCAAGGAAGTTCTGAGAGGCTTGGAGTGCGGTATCAAACTATCGGGCTTCAATGATGTGAAGCAGGACGACATTCTTGAAGCCTACAAGATCGAAGAAGTCGCTAGAACGCTAGATATGCCAGTCAACTAAACATCCGAGGCGCATGCTCTCGGTCAACAGCAGCTATTTCACATTCGGTGCCACAATTTGTTTCGCCGGCCTACTGTCTCGAATACCAACTGATTTTATCCTTGGCGTAATCCAAGTCATCCAACCGTGAGCTCTCGTCGTTTACTTAAAGCTGGTGAAGCAATCCGCGAAGTGGTCTCCATGGCTATTCTAACAGAGCTGCGCGATCCTCGAGTCCAAAACGTGACCGTACTCGGTGTTGAAGTCATGCCCGACATGCGGGAAGCAAAAGTCTTCATCAGCGTGCTGGGTACTCCAATCCAGCAAAAAACCGTACTCCGCGGGTTGCAGAATTCGGCTGGTTTTCTGCAAGCGAAAATCGCAGACCGAATTGAAACGCGATATACTCCGAAGCTGACTTTTGTCGCCGATGAAGGCGTCAAGAAGTCGTTGGCTGTCTCGCAAATCCTTGAACAAATCGCTGCGGAGAAAAAAGCCAAGAGTGCAGACAACTCGAACACGCAATCACTTGCGACAGTAGCTCCTTCGACGGTTGATACTCTGGCTGATTCAGACTTAGTTGGAATGGATTCTGACATAGTGACCGGCGCCGATACCACGAACATTGAAGATTCCTCCTCCACAATTCTCATGGGCGAACACGCCCCAGCAGACCGAGACGCATTCTCGGAAGACCGTTCCAACGATTAGTCGTCATTTGATTTCGATCGCTAATTCTTTTTGATTTTTATCTAACATCATCTATGGCCAGCAGCAATCGCGCCGATCGTTTCGATCACCTCTACAAAGCTCTTCGTAAGCATTACAAACCGATCGTCGATCCAAGCGACCGGAGGGTGCTAGACTGCTTGCTTTATGCCTGCTGCTTGGAAGACGCGTCGCACGAAGCGGCCGATGAAGCTTTTGCGAAGCTCCAACAAACCTACTTTGATGCCAACGAAATTCGCGTCACGACCGTCGCAGAACTTTCGGAGTCGCTTACCAGCCTCCCCAAAGCGGCAGCAGCGGCTGGACGACTGAAAAAGTCTCTCCAATCGCTTTTTGAAGCTCGATATTCATTCGATATCGATGATCTCAAGAAAGCAAACTTGGGCAAAGCGGTAGAGGAAGTCGCTGCTTGGGAGGGAACCTCGAAGTTCGTAATGGGCTATGTCACACAACACGCCTTTGGTGGGCATTCCATTCCCGTCGACAACCAGATCCTCTCGGTTTGCGTTGCGCTGGAATTGCTGACAACCACAGAAGCAAACAAGGGTGTTCTGCCTGGAATCGAAAGAGCCATCCCGAAGAACAAAGGGCTTGAATTCGCTTCCTTGCTTCACCAGTTCGCAGTCGAATACACGACTGATTTTCATCATTCAATTGTGAATGCGATCTTCAAGGAAATGGGAGTCGCTAATAAAGTCCGCATTTCCTTTGTCGCTCCAC
Source organism: Pirellulaceae bacterium (assembly GCA_031412775.1). Taxonomy (GTDB): domain Bacteria; phylum Planctomycetota; class Planctomycetia; order Pirellulales; family Pirellulaceae; genus JAIYDQ01. The sequence goes on from JANODQ010000110.1 coordinate 3,008, forward strand.
TCCCTGTGAAGGAGTCCGAAAAGGCTCCGCTTGCAGGTACGGCTCAACACTTGGAAGCAACTAACGCCAAAGCGAAGGCTGAGAAGCAAGCCGCCGCTGCTTTGCTAGACGCTTCGGCTACCCCGGCCGCCAAAGCTCCCAATAAAACATCTTCCAAGCAAGATTCGTCAACCGTCACGGCTACAAAGCCGACGAAGATGGCTGCTGTCAATTCGAACATCAAGACATTGACTCCCAAGGAAGCGGCCCAAAAGGAAAAAGTATCCGGTAAAAAACCCCTTGCAGTCGATCCCAAAACATCCAAAAAAGGTGACGCCAAAGCCGGTGATGCGAAAGCTTCTGTGAAGACCGAGACAAAAGCAGCGGGAAAGCCTGCCGACAAAAACACAAAGGTAAACCAGTCCACGAAAGCTGCACCCGCTTCCAGAGCCGCTGATCTGAAGGCGGCTGATCCCAAAGCAGGAGCCAAGAAAAACTCGGTCTCAAAATCTCCTGCCAAACCCGTAGACACAAAGGCCAAGCCCGCTAAGCCAGCTCCGACAACTAAGACCGTCACACCAGTTCCCGCGAAATCGGCTCCAGCAAAACCCGTTGCAGCCAAACCCGCCAGCACGGACAAGGCGAAGAAAAACTCCGACCCTCCAAAGGCGGCTGTCCCGGCTTCCAAAAAGGGAACCGCAGCGAAACAACTACCCGTCAAAGCCGTTACCAAAAAGAATACCAAGCCTCGCTGAGGTTAAGTAAGCTGGTTGGATCGTTCTTTCGACTCATGCCTTCTTAAGACGCGCTGAGTATCAATTACTTCAAGAAATCAGAATTAGATTGAGGATTCACGGCCATGGCCGGACATTCGCAGTATTCCAACATCAAACACCGTAAAGCGGCCGTAGACAGCAAGCGTAGCAAGCTGTGGGGCCGCCTGGCGAAAGCCATTATCATCGCTGCAAAGCTCGGTGGAGGAGATCCCGACGGGAATCCTCGACTGAGAACCGCCATTATCGATGCAAAAGGCGTTTCGATGCCTAAAGACAACATCGAACGTGCGATCAAAAAAGGTACCGGCGAGCTGGAAGGTGGCGATGTCGAGGAAATGCTCTACGAGGGCTACGGGCCAGCAGGTGTTGCGATCCTTTGCGATATCGCAACGGACAATCGAAATCGGACGGCAGGCGAAGTTCGAAAAATTTTTGACAAAGCTGGCGGGCAACTTGGGAAAACCAATTGCGTCGCGTACCTCTTTGACCGCAAAGGGATCTTCGTGATCGCAAATGCGACTACCACTCTTGATAACTTGATGGAAGTTGCCCTCGAAAATGGTGCCGAAGACGTGACTGAACTCGAGGATCGCTACGAAGTATGTTGCGCACCTGAAAGTTATCTCGGTTTGGCTGAGGCGTTCGAAGCCGCTGAAATTACATGTGAACACAATGAGATTGTTCGCATTCCTAGTACAACAGTCGAAGTGGACAGCGAGACTGCCAAGAGCATCACCAAGCTTCTCGCGGACCTTGACGACCATGACGACGTACAATCAGTATCTTCGAATGTTCAATTTACGAGCGAACAGTTAGCCGAGATGAACTAAAGTTGAATGCAAAACATTTCTATACCGCGTATCGATGCTTCATCGAACGATTTCGCTGAAGCACTGGCTAGCCTTCGTCATCGGCTGAGCCCATCTGGAAATATTGTCAGTGAACGCGGCAAGGCTCTCACGTTAAAGGTCTTTGGCGAAGCTCTCTTGCCAGATCAAGTTGTTCAAAGGATCTGCGAGGACATTCGAACGCTGGGTACCCCGGCTCTACTACGATATTGTCGCGAGCTTGACGGCAGTGACCTCCAAGCAAATCAACTCCGTATCTCCCTCGAACAAATCCAGGAAGCTCATGCGGCAGCAACCCCTGAATTTCTAGCGACAGTGCGAAAGATTCGTAAAAACATTCACGACTTCCAGTCCGCCATTCTTCACACCTCCGTAGCAACTTACCCAAGCCCAGGCGTGACACTCGAACAGCGATACACTCCGCTGGACCGAATTGGCATCTGCGTTCCCGGTGGAGCGGCAGCCTACCCGTCGACTCTTTTGATGACCGCCGTCCCTGCTCAGGCCGCTGGCGTTCCCGAAATCGTTGTCGTTGCACCTCCGACAAAATTGGGAGCCTACAACCCTCAGGTTTTAGCCATTTGCCATGAACTGGGCATCAAAGAAGTGTACGCGATGGGTGGTGCCCAAGCCGTCGCGGCGATGGCCTATGGACTACCAGAGATCCGCGGCGTCGATAAAATCGTTGGCCCAGGGAGCCTCTTCGTTGCGCTCGCAAAACGTTACGTTTTCGGTCACGTTGATATCGATTCAATCGCCGGACCAAGCGAAGTTGTCGTGATCGCTGACGATTCCACACGCCCTGATTTCGCTGCTTCCGACATCTTAGCCCAAGCCGAACATTCGCCCGGAGCAAGTTTGCTGATCACGTGGCAGCGATCTGTCCAGGATGCGATTGATAAAGCCTTGCATGAACAAATCGTTGCACTGGAGCGATCGGAACTCACCATGAATGCCCTTGAAAGCTTTGGAGCGTATATCCTTGCTCGCGACGAACAGCACGCATGCGAGCTTACCAATCTGATCGCACCTGAGCATCTCCACATCGCAACGCTAGAGCCTCGCAAACTACTGGCCAACATTCGTCACAGTGGCGCAACGTTTCTGGGAGACTATTCGCCCGTGGCGTTAGGGGACTACGCGGCAGGGCCTTCGCATGTGCTACCCACCGGTGGGACCTCGCGATGGGCGTCCGGTCTCAGCAGCAATCATTTCCTGCGTTCATCAAGTGTCATCGAGTATTCCAAAGAGGCTTTACAGCGTATCGGCGAAGATATCGAACGTATGGCTGACTGCGAAGGACTTACCGCGCATCGAAACAGCGTTACCATTCGGACACATTCGTAACAGCATTGCAAAAACATCGCAGTCATAACCTCGTACTTTATTATCGATCTCTATCATGTCGCAGCAATCGCTTAACGCATTCTTTCGTGACGACGTATTGGCGATGCAGCCTTACGTTCCAGGCGAGCAACCGCAGGGTGGAAAGTCAATTAAGCTTAATACGAATGAGAGCCCCTATCCGCCGCCACCATCGGTCATCCAAGCTATCCAGCAAGCCGCCTCGAGACTTGAACGTTATCCAGACCCGCTCGCAACCTCATTTCGATTGCGAGCCTCTGAAGTATTGAATGTCGAAGCCGACCAAATTTTGTGTGGCAACGGAAGCGATGACATACTTACGATTCTAACGCGAGCGTTTGTATCCTCAGGCACGAAGGTTCGCTTTCCCTATCCCAGCTATATCCTGTATCGCACGCTCGCCCAGCTGCAAGGAGCCGCCTCCGAGGAGATCAACTTCGAGGCAGATTGGTCGCTCGGACCCTCCTTTGCCTCTGCTGATACTGACTTGCGACTCGTCTATCTTCCCAACCCCAATAGTCCCACCGGTACGATGGTTACAAGGGACCAAATCCTGGAGCTCGCTGATAAACTTCCATGCCCTCTCGTAGTCGACGAAGCATACGTTGACTTCGCACCGTTCTCGTGTGTTGATCTGCCTGCGACTAACCCCAAGATCATGATCACTCGAACACTCAGTAAATCGTACGCATTAGCCGGCCTGCGATTCGGCTACCTGGTTGCTCACCCTGACGTGGTTCAAATGCTACGAAAGGTAAAAGATAGCTACAACACCGATGCACTCTCGATAGCTGGAGCGACTGCCGCAATCAATGATCAAAAGTGGCTCCTGGAGAACGTCCGAAAATGCAACGCGACACGCGACCGCATGACCATTGGGCTTCGCGATCTGGGCTTCGCTGTGATCGACTCGCATGCGAACTTCGCCTGGTGCAAGCACCCACAACGCGACTCTCGTGAACTATATGAGTTGCTCAAACGAAGCGGTCTATTGGTGCGTTATATGAATTATGAGGGCTGGAGCGACGGTTTGCGAATCAGCGTCGGTACCGACTCCGCAATCGATGCCGTCCTGGCTGTCCTCGCGTAAAGTACTCGCGTAGTATAATCGGGTTCGTCTGACCGGTTCCATCCGGTAATCAGTTAGATTCTTATACAAGCGACAAACAACAAACGAGACCAAGCACCAACCGAGGGTGCTCGGATGCCTGATGAAAACTTAGCCGATTGTTTTAGCCAAGTTTGTTTATTAAGCCATGTGTGTTGATGGTTTTTCGGTTTTCCTGACAGCAGATTTGCGAAGCGACACCCGCCGGATTTACTAAGAAATGGAAGAACTATGCGACAAAGTGAAATTCATCGCGAAACAGCCGAAACGAAAATCCAACTAAGCATCGTTCTAGATGGTACTGGCAAATGCGACGTGCATACCGGCGTCGGATTTTTAGATCACATGCTAACACTCTTCGCGCGACATTCGCTGATCGATCTTTCGGTTCATGCCAAGGGAGACTTGGAAGTCGATGCTCACCACACTACCGAGGATGTTGGCATCTGCTTGGGACAAGCAATTCGTCAGGCACTAGGCGACAAATCCGGGATCCGACGATACGGTGACCTGACACTACCAATGGAAGAAACGTTGGTCACTACCGCAATCGATCTTTCCGGTAGAAGCTATCTCGTTTTTACAGCTCCAATCCCCGCGTCAAAAATCGGTGACTTTGATTCGGAACTGGTAGAAGATTTCTGGCAAGCCTTTTCTGCAAATGCACTTTGCAATCTTCACATACTTTTACATTATGGTCGCAACAGCCACCACATTGCAGAAGCCATCTTCAAGTCGGTTGCAAGATCGCTACGTCTGGCCATTGAAATTGATCCGCGTCAAACTGGCGTCCCAAGTAGCAAGGGCACCCTGAACTCCTAGCAAAACATCCTGCGGCTTTCGCGGCAGGTGGGTGCTTTGTCCGACTCAGATTCTGGCGTAGCTGAAGTCGTAAGAATTCGGACGTCGAACGATTGACAGCCAAAAGTGATTCGATTCACGCCACAATCATTTAGCAGTTTGCAAAGCTCCTCCGAGACATCATTTGGATTTGCTTCAATAGTCCAATCAACGTCAGCCGCGTCCGTCGGAATTCAATCGCCAATCGTTTGGAGCAACCGTCGTTGGAGATTATGCGCAGTATGGTTGAGGTTCGTTACCGAGAAATAAAAACGGTGTTTATTGGCCGAGCCGAATTCATTCGGCTTCGCTACACCGTCACGGCATCTGCTAGCGTTTCATCCAATTCGGTCGGTCGGCAACCACCGTAAAATCACACTGTACGGGCACCGGCCATGGCAAAACGGGACTTGCAAGTACGCTGCCGTTGGCTTCAGCGCCAGAGGAAGATTGCTGTTTGAATTTTCCATTCGGCATATCTAATTTCAAATTCATTCGTCGAGTGACCTGAGGTGTCAAACGAATGACGTTTAATAGTAGTAAGCGAGAACAACACGCCTACACGTGCTCGACCGGGAATTGAGAACTACTCAGCAGAAACACACGCGAAATCAAAATAGGGAACTGATTTAGGCAGCAAAGCTAAGACACTTCTTCGCACTTCGAGGCAATCAACTTGCCACAATGACGGTGAAGTTTTTTCAGTCACGTTGCAATAATTGCAATTCAGTTTGCTAGCTTATTGAAACCAGTGAAACGTCCGCGTGACGCAGAACTTGAGTAATTCCTGCGATTTTATTTATTTATCGAAGGAAAACCATTGAACTGAATCGCGAACATTAGCGAACCCAAGATACGTGAATTCTGTTAAACTTTAATAATTCCTAAGAGACAGCGGATCGGCATTCGCTTTGCACCCAGTTGATTTTCGAACAATGAATGAATGATTAGGCGTGAGGGGATAGCAGGTTAGCTATCTATGGATGTTAAGTCCCAGTGTTTTGGACATGGATCTATCAATCAAGGAAGTACTAAAATGCTTGTATTAAGTCGAAAAGAAGGCGAACGATTGGTTATCGGTGAGAACATTACTTTGGTTATTTCCAAGGTCGTGGGGAACCGAGTTACCATCGGCATTGAAGCACCCAAGGATGTGAAAGTGATGCGTGGTGAATTGATAGCCGAGTCAGACAAGCCTCTTCTAAAACCAGAACGAAAACCACGTGCAGCCGCCATCAGCATGAAGGATTTCACATCCTCCGTCCGAATGCTGCAACGCAACGTAGGTTAAAGGAGTGGTTATCTCCGATGCCCGCTTCAGACCACTCCTCAGCAAGGTTACTCTCGGCAGACACGCCACTCGTTCGCCGTATCCGAGATGGCGACGAACGAGCTTGGGAGTATCTCATAGCGAAGTATGAAGGCCGCTTACATGCGTTTGTGTCGCGAAAGCTGTGTGATGCTGCAACGGTAGATGATATTGTCCAAGATACGTTTCTTGGTTTCCATCTCAGTTTGCCACATTTCGACGAGACTCGCTCGATTGAAAGTTATCTATTTGCAATCTGCGGGTTCAAAATCATCGACCATTTACGAAGACTTCAAAAGACTTCGTCTCAGGAGATTTTGGTTGAATCGCCCGATCGTGCTCGGATGGTCAGTAGTATTTATCGCGCTGGCGAACGAAAGGTAGAGGAGGAGAAGAAGATCACGCAACTGCTTGCAACTGATATTCAGAAATGGAAATCAAACCACGACTGGATCAAGCTTGCGTGTATCGAGTTGTTATTCGTATCGCGATTAGCAAACAAGGCAATTGCCGAGAAGCTCGGACTCACAGAACAAAAAGTCGCAAACTATAAATCCGACTATTTGATTCGAATGAAAAGCCAAATGAGCTCGTAGCAGAAGTCGTAAGACCTCTGCAGACCGCATCATTCACTGCCACCTCCACCAACGTTTGAATTCTTACGAGTTTGGCTACCGCAAAAACTAATCTGGACGAAGCACTAACCGTTCCAGCGATTGCATAGAATCGTCGCGTTGTGACCACCGAACCCGAAGCTGTTGCTCATTGCGATATGTACGGGACGCTCACCTGGAACGAGCGGTGTATAGTTTAGATCGCAATCCGGATCAGGGGTCTCCAGGTTGATCGTAGGTGGAATAACCCCCTTTTGGCAGGCAAGGATCGACAGAATCAATTCGATACTTCCGCTTGCACCCAGCGCGTGTCCGAGGGCACCTTTGGTGCTGGATATTGCAACTTTACGTGCCGATTCACCAAAGACCGACTTCACTGCGATAGTTTCTGCCTTGTCACCAAGCGGCGTACTGGTGCCGTGAGCATTGATATAATCCACCGTACTGGCGTCGACGGAAGCATCCCGAAGTGCGTTTATCATGGCTCGGCTTGCCCCGCGTCCTTCTGCGTCCGGAGCCGTGATGTGCCCCGCATCGCAAGAGCCGCCGTATCCGATAATCTCAGCTAATATATTAGCCCCACGAGCTTTTGCGTGTTCGAGTTCTTCGAACACCAAGACGCCACATCCTTCGCTCAGCACAAAGCCATCGCGGTCTGCGTCGAAGGGTCGCGAAGCTTTCTCGGGTGCATCGTTGCGCGTCGATAAAGCTTTCATATTTGAAAAACCGGCAACACCGATCGCGGTGATTGCAGCTTCAGAAGCTCCAGTGACCATCACGTCCGCTTCGTCGTAGCGGATCGCCTTGAGAGCATCACCCATCGCGTTATTCGAGGAAGCGCATGCAGTTGCTACAGCAAAGTTGGGTCCTCGAAGACCGTATGCGATCCCCACGTTCCCGCCAGCCGCGTTGAGCATCATCTTGGGGATGGTGAATGGACTAACGCGGTCTGGACCTTTACTAAAGAGCCGAAACATCTGCTCTTCAATTTCGTTTAAACCACCGATACCCGAACCGAGAATCGCGCCGCATCGGTAGCTGTCTTCTTTCGAGAAATCAATTCCGCTCTGAATGACAGCCTGCTTAGCAGCATGCATGGCGAAGAGTACGAATCGGTCGAGTCGCTTTACCTCTTTGGCTTCGACACTATCGCCCGGCTCAAAGTCCGCGCAGTCGCCTCCGAACTTCACCTTCTGATGAGTGGTATCCACAATCGTAAGAGGGTGAATTCCACTTTTTCCAGCGAGGATGCGTTCCCAGAGCAAATCTACCTGGTTAGCAAGGGGCGTGACGCAGCCCATGCCCGTCACGACGACACGGCGTCTCATTCGAAATCTCTAACCTTAGTTACTTTGGTGCTTCTCGATGTACTCAATGGCTTCGCCGACGCGTTGGATTTTGTCCGCAGCTTCTTCGGGAATGCTAATGTCGAACTCTTCTTCTAACTCCATGACGAGTTCAACGGTATCGAGCGAATCGGCTCCGAGGTCATTCACGAAGTGTGTCTCGCGCTTGATCTTGTCCTTTTCGACACCAAGTTGCTCGGCCACGATATCAATGACGCGTTCCTCAACGGTTGCCATAGCAGGGATTACCCTTTTGTAAAAACAGAACTTAGAAAATAGAAACTAGGTATTCACCAACTAGAAACTCAAACACGGAAGAAGCTTCATAATGATTCCTTCTTCCAAAGGCTAGATGGATATAACAATTTATTAACAGGCAGAGAACATACGTTATGTTAGCAAAACTGGTCAAGCCAGGTAGACTAGCAATAACCGACCAAATCTCCGATCTTCCGACTTTAGCCTGTCATCCCGCCATCGACGGTGAGCACTTGCCCGGTGACGTAACTTGCCGCTGGGCTAGCCAAAAACAGCACGCAGGCGGCGACATCGTCAGCCGTTCCAAGACGGTTGGCGGGTATTCGATTCTTGACTTCCTTCATGATGTCTTCGCCCAGAGCTTTGGTCATATCGCTTTCGATAAAACCAGGTGCTACAGCGTTGACGGTCACCTTTCGCTTCGCTAATTCCTTGGAAAGTGAACGAGTAAAGCCAATCATGCCCGCCTTGGTCGCCGAATAATTCGTCTGACCCGCGTTGCCGATCAATCCCGAAACGCTCGACATATTGATGATTCGCCCGAAGCGCTTTCGCATCATGAGCTTGCTAGCGGCTCGACAAAATAAGAAGCAGCTTGTGAGATTGGCGGCAATGATTTCGTCCCACTGTTCGTCCTTCATGATCGGCAGGAGTGTGTCGCGAGTGATTCCCGCGTTATTGACGAGAATATCCAGCTTTTCGTATTGAGATTCAATTTTTTCGAAAAGCTTCTCGATCTCAGCACGGTCTGTGACGTCGCAAGCGATGGCCTCGGCGGTGCCGCCTGAAGCTTCGATGGCTGCAACGGTCTCGGATAGCTTCGAGGCGTTTCTAGCGACGCACAGGACCTTTGCGCCATTTTGGCCTAGCCGTAACGCAACGGCAGCTCCCAAGCCCTGCGATGCGCCAGTGACTAAAGCGATTTGTCCATTCAATGGAGCCGACAACCCAAAATCGTTACTGCTCATGTATTCGATGACTTTCAAAAAAAGAGGCGGTACTAAATATCAATCACCAATCGAGTGGCAAACTGCCTTTCGATGGATTCGTTTTAGCGTACCCGCCAACACGCGACCGGCACCAATTTCATAAAACTCTTCAATGCCATCCGCTAACATGGCTCGTAAGGAATCTTCCCATCGCACTGGAGAAACGACCTGTTGTGGCAGCAAATTGCGGAACTCGGATGCTTCCGTATGGGAAGCGGCGTCGACGTTGGCGTAAAGGGGAATCTTAGCGTTACTCATGGGGCAAACGCTAATTGCCGCCTTCAATCTCGACACTGCTGGGGTCATAATATTTGTGTGGAAGGCTCCCGCAACGGGAAGCCGTATGTATTTCATAGCCCCCATCGAGAGGGCCATCGCTTCGGCCGCCTCGATCGATTTCTGATGCCCGGAAATGGCGATGTTTCCTGGGCATAACAAATTGGCGACTTGAAGAATCTCTCCGACTTGCCGAGCATCATCGCAAAGCTTTTGAACCTGCTCGAGCTCCAACCCCAAGACGCTCGCCATCCCGCTCGGTTGCGAACTTGCCGCATCTTGCATCGCTGCGCCACGTTCTGCAACGAGCTTGACTCCGTCCTCGAAAGCTATCGCGCCGGCTGCGTAGAGTGCGCTGTACTCGCCAAGACTCAGACCCGCCACGGCAACCGCGCTATGGACTGGGTTGGCAATTGGATTGGACAATCCATCTTCATTCACCTTAAGCCGCAATTCCATAAGAGCAGCTGCGGAATGAACAAAGAGAGCGGGTTGCGAGAAGCTGGTCAAATTCAGCTTGTCCGCTGGACCTTGAACACACAAGTCCAAAAGATTGTAGCCGAGAACCCTTGAAGCCTGCTCAAAAAGATGCTTAGCGGCTTCGCAACGAGAAACAATCCCGGCACCCATACCGACGCTCTGTGCGCCTTGACCCGGGAAAAGCAGTGCTATTTTCGACACGGCAGGAACTATTCTGCTGAAGTCTCAACAACCACACGACCCATATAGAAACCACACTTCGGGCATACGGTGTGGGTTGGTACGCTCTGACTGCAACGTGGGCAATTGGTCAATTGCTTCGCTTTTTTGTGGTGGTGAGCACGTCGCTTGCCAGATCTCGAATTGGAGTGACGGCGCTTTGGTACTGCCATGATCTAAACTCAATAACAAATAAGGAAAATCGAACTATCGGACCCAATCTCCCCTGATCAAATCGAATTGAAATGGCTTAATTTCAAACGATCACCCGGAATTGGGAGGATGGAAAATACGGGGAAAGGCGGAAGTTGTCAAGGCAAACTTCGATGCGAAGAAGCCATAGCGTCAAGAAACCAGTCCCCAACCACCGTAGTATGGGACCGAAAACCAGTCCGCTCTCTCCCTGGCCGATGAAAATGGCGTTTATCCTGAGCCGTAGTCGCTAGCTATCGGGTGCTATCGGTACTCACGTGGTTGTGCGGTTACCCGTGGCTAGCCGCCATTCGCTCAGTCGCTTCTCGCCTAATAGCCAAACTTTTGGCCGCTTAGTCGCTCAAAGGCTTCGACATATTTCTCTCGAGTCCTCGAGACAATCGCCTCGGGCAAGACAGGTGGCGGACTCTGGCGGTCCCAGGAGGTGCTGAGCAAATATTCTCGGACAAACTGCTTATCAAAAGACTGCTGAGCACGACCGGGCTCATAATCTCCGAGCGACCAGAACCGTGAACTGTCAGGCGTCAGGACTTCATCGATCAAGATAATTTCGTCCCCAAATCGCCCCCACTCGAATTTGGTGTCGGCAATAATAATCCCTTTTTCCCGAGCGATATCCGAACCTCGCTGATACACCAGAAGGCTCTTGGCTTTGAGTTCATTGGCCGTTTCCAGACCTAAGTCGTTGGCCATTCTTTCGAAGGAAACGTTTTCGTCGTGTCCAGATTCTTCTTTCGTTGCAGGAGTAAACAGAGGACCGCCCGCCAATTCGACCAATCGATCGCATTGCTTGAGACCGGTTGGCAATCGAATCCCGCAAACCGATTGCGTCTGCTGATAGTCCTTCCATCCAGAACCTTCCAGGTACCCGCGAACCACACACTCAAAGGGTAACACCTTTGCCTTTCGAACGATCATCACACGCCCTTGGAGTTCCCCCTTAGGATCCAAAGCAGCAACCTCAGCGGGTACCTCTGTAGAGATTAAATGATGAGCAATCCCCAATGCTTCAAACCAGAACTTGCTTAAATGGGTCAAGATTCGCCCTTTGTCAGGTATCCCGTTAGGCAGGATGTAATCAAACGCACTGATCCGGTCAGTACTCACTATCAGCAATGTCTCCCCCAGATCGTAACAATCACGAACTTTTCCACGCCTACATGGGAAGGGAAGATTAGTCTCAAGAATGGGCTTGCTCATATTGGCTCATGATAACGCCCAAGAATCATCCCCCCAACCCGTAGCAGAAGTCGAGCGGCAGGCGGAAGCATAACAACCGTAGTTCAGGACTATTTTCCCGAACGAGTCTCTGGACGGGATTATGGTGGGGAGATGAAAAAGGCATTTTTCCGGATCCGTACTCTACACGCTCACGAAACAAAACCGAGCAAAACTAAGCGGGACGCTCGCGTTCGCGAGGCGGATGATATCTATCCCTCCTCAATTCCACGAACTTCTCAGATAGCGAAAAGTACCTTCTACCGGAACGTTCGTGGAGGGATGTCGTGTGTATGGTTTTGCTAGCGGGATCGAATTTGGTTTCTACGAAACGCTTGGCGAGCGAAAAGTACTTTGGGATACTGGGCAATCGGCACGTGACTTTGCCTGGAGCGAGTGGAATAGTTTGCAGGACCGCGTCTCTGAGCGACGTTGAGGAGTAACGGAATTTCCTTCCCGAATTCTCACCCGTCGCCGCGTCTGAAGTCTATAGAATCTTTTCGTCGACACCGTGATGAAAGCGATAAATGTTCGTTTTTGGGCGACGCTTTTCATTATCGCTTCTTTTGATATTGTCAAAGCATCAAGCTCCCGGCATTACACCGACATCGTCACCCGCGCCGCGTGTCCCCAACGCACCCCAAACGCCAAATGGAGACGGGCTGTTCCAGTTCCTGGTCTGACCGGTGGTGTTTTGTCGTCCGGGTGCATAATAGTCAGTCGCCGCAGCACCCGGTGCCGTATTAGTTGTATCAATTTCGTTCGGAATAAACTTGACCGAGTTATCGAAAGTCACGACGTGAGCACCACCAAAGTGGTAGCTGCCTGCCGTCCGGATTGCAGAAGATAAGTCGTCATGATTCGTGGTTGCAGAACCAATAGTGATACAAGAGGCTCCGTTGGGGCCGATAATTGTTTGGAAGCTTGTTCGGCCGTGCACGCTACGCATCCAAGCGCTCCCTGCAGTGCTCGAAAACAAAGTTTGCCCAGTAGCAGGCGTTGGGTAGATTCCGCCACGGGTTGTTTGCCGACATAAATTTACATTGACCGAAGTCTGGTTGATCCCGGTGCCGGCGAGAGCAGCCGTTTCGGCGGGAATCCCGATAATGGCTCGACCCTGGATCTGTGGATTCTGTGCCGGAGAACCATTACCGCCTATGGATGAAGCAGTTCCACCATTAATCGTCGAGATTTCGCCAAACATGATCGTATTGGAGGTGCCATCGGTCACTGAAGCCAACGATAACTGGAATGCTCGCGGAAAAGGTCCGCGTGTGTTGTCTTGGTCGAGACTGGTGCTCATGATTCCGACGATTCCGTCTCCCATATTGAAGGCATAATTAGTCCTTGCAGACGCCGTTGCAGAGCTTGGGTTCATTCTGCCCGGATCGGAAGGACATCGAAAAAAGCCGATTTGCGTCCGTGTTGGGCTATAATTTGCCTCCCATACGGCTCGCCACTCGGTTGTTCCAACGATTTGCCCATAAGGTCCCAAGTTCTCTGCTGTTGCGCTCGCACCCACTCGTTGCCTAAACCCCGAGTCGATCTTGTTGTAAAGTGCTTGTTGCTCCATCATCGGAAGCATCCCGACCACGCCGGAAAAGTCTCCAGCCATCCGGTAGGCTGTACCGTTGGAGCGCAATGTAGCCACGTGGGGCGCCAACCCAATCTCAGTCATTCCAGACCGTGGGTTTTGATACCCAAAACCCGCTGCGAATGGGGGAAGAAGCTTGTAAGAGTATTCGTAGTTTAATAAGGCTATCCCAAATTGACGAATGTTACTGCTGCAAGACATTCGGCGAGCAGCCTCTCGAGCTTGCTGAATCGCCGGCAAAAGCAAGCCGGCCAAAATACCAATGATCGCAATGACCACCAGCAACTCTACAAGTGTGAACCCTTTGTTCAATTGTCGCTTCATCGCCCACTCCAATACAACTAAAAGTAAGTCAAAACAATGCAAAATCGCATGGACGTGAGTCTAAAGAATAGCAAAAGAATTTGCAATTTTTTTTAAGGCACTCGCGAAACTTTTTGAATATTATGCTGCTCGGGCGCACATTCCAGTTACGTGCACAGTAGGTTTACAACCGATGAGCAAGCATAAGGGGTCAGGTCTCTTATTCAATAAAGAGACCTGACCCCTTATATCGTGCTTAAAGAAATGGTGCTTAGGTACTTATGAAAGTGTTAGCAGATAAATATAGCTGCTCCCGATATTCAACAGGACGCAATCGCTTATGACAATCTCGAATTCCCCCTTCTTCTGTGCGGCGGCCTTGATAGCGATCCTTGGTCTTACTGGAAGGGCCGAGGATAAAGCCGACGTTATCGTCTACGGCGCTACACCAGGCGGCTTCTGTTCTGCGATTGCTGCCGCTCGCGAAGGAGCCTCCGTGATCTTGCTCGAGCCCACCGATCACGTCGGCGCAATGAATACTGGCGGGTTGAGTCATTGCGACTCGAATCAGATGGTCCGTAGTACGGTGATGGGACTGTTCGATGAGTGGCACACGCGTGTGGTAAAGGATTACGTGGAACGTGGGCTCAAAGCGCCTTACAACCCTGCCGTGAAGGACCAGTCGCTATGGACGTTTGAGCCGCACGTCGCGATGCGCGTGACCATGCAAATGCTCGACGAGGCTGGAGTCAAAGTGCTAACCAAACGCTATCTGAAGTCAGTGACAAAGGAAGGTCCAAGGATTACCTCGCTGGTCACTGGAGATGGCGTTTTCACGGCAAGAGTCTTTGTCGATGGCACCTACGAGGGCGATCTCATGGCGGCGGCGGGAGTCGATTGGACGATCGGACGCGAAGGTCGTGAAGAATACGGCGAATCGATGGCAGGAAAGCGTTACCCTAAGAAAACGATGAGCATAAATGGTTTTGATGATAAGGGCAATCTGCTCCCTCTGGTCACGACGGACGAAGGAGGACCAGCCGAAGCTGGCGATAACAATGTAATGACCTATAGTTTCCGGCTGTGCATGACCGAGAATTCGAAGAACCAAATTCCGATGCCCAGTCCAACTCGTTACGACCCTGCCCGATTCGAAGTCGTTCGACGAGCACTAAAGTCTGGCATTCAAGTTGGGTTCGATCTTTACCCGCTGCCTGGCGGCAAGCTCGATGGTAATAACTCCATCGGTGGTCAGTTCTCGCTTGGGCTGATTGGCGAGGGGAACAATTGGCACTCAGCTGACCAAGCAGGACGAGAAAAAATCTGGGAAGCTCACAAGCAATATACGCTGGAGTTTTTTCACTTCCTGACAACAGATACAGCCGTCCCGGATGGCGTTCGCAAAAAGTACTCAAAGCTAGGCTTGTGCAAAGACGAATTCGCGAGCTACGACCATTTTTCGCCTGCGCTCTATGTACGCGAGTCGCGACGCATGAAAGGCTTGTATGTCATTAGCCAAAAAGACATTCTCGATTCACCAAGCAAGGATGACCCGATTGCGATCTCGTCGTTCCCAATCGACTCGCACGACTGCCAAAGAATCGCATTAAAAGGCGGAGGCGTGATCAATGAGGGAACGATCTTTCCTGTAAGGCGAACCAATCCCAAGCAAGGCTATGCTTATCATGTACCATACCGCTCCATCGTGCCAAAACGCGAGCAGTGTGACAACTTGCTCGTTCCAGTCGCACTGTCATGCACACATGTTGGCATTTCTTCGCTGCGAATCGAAGGGGCTTGGATGATCATCGGCCAAAGCGCCGGCGTTGCTGCGGCCTTGGCTGCTGATATAGACGCCACAGTGCAGGACCTACCGTATCAAAAAATTCGCGAGCGACTGCTGGTCCAACGTCAAGTTTTGGAACTGCCCGAGATCCCCGAGTTGGCGTCAACTACAGACGCTATCGCCGTGAAGACAGCGCCAGGAATCGTGCTCGATGATACAAGTGCGAGTTTAACAGGGGAGTGGATACATTCGACGAATTTTAGTTCTTACGTTGGCAGCGGATACATCTTTAGCGGTAAGCAGGGTGGTAAAGTTAAAGATGACGAGATCGCGACGGCTACTTTCAAAACTAAGGTTCCGAAAAATGGTAAATATCAGTTGCTGATGAGCTACTCGGCACACGAAACCCGCGCTACCAAAGTTCCCGTAATGGTCATCAGTGGATCCCAACAAACAGAGTTCACTTTGGATCAAACCAAGCCACTGCCATCTGGCCAGCATTTTCAACTGGTTGGCGATGTCGATCTGGTACGCGGTACCGAAACAACGATCATCATCAACAATAGGAAAACAGTAGGTTTTGTTATCGTCGACGCGATCCAATTACTACCGAAAGGCAAGTAGGCGAACAAACCGACGTTAGCGCGGCAATGGTAAGCGAAATAAATACGTCGAGCGAAAGCCGAAGAATTTCGAATAAACACATCGTTTAAAAACGTTTAGGATCTGTGGAATGCAAAACGATCCTTCAACATCAGCTGACAACGAACTGGCTAGAACATCGAGCTTCAAACCGTTGCAGATTTGGATCCCTCTACTCTTACTTCCTGGAATGGTGCTGATACGAGCAACTAGTGGTGAGTTGGTTTGGAATGCGAATGTTCGCGAAGCATCGGGACGAAGCGAGTTGCCAATGTGGGGCTATTCAGGCTCGCCGCTGATCAACGACGGTCTAATTATCCTTCACGCGGGTGGCAAGGGAGAGAAAGGGGTGATGGCTTTCGACGCAAAGAAAGGCGAGCTTCAGTGGTCTGCCCCTGCTGGAGAGGATTCGTATGCATCGGTACAAGTCGTAACACTGCTCGACAAGAAGTATCCGGCTTTGCTTTCGAACAAAGGAGCGCATTTTCTCGAGCCGAAAACAGGAAAGGTAGAGCTTGATTATTCTTGGGAACACATGGGATACCGCTTACTACAACCGCAAGTTATCGACGGCGATAAAGTCCTCATTCCAACAGGCATGGGAACAGGAACGCGATTGATTCAACTTTCCCAGTTCAATGGTTCGCTTCAGGCCAAGGAACTTTGGACATCCAAGGACATGAAGCCCGATTTTAACGATCTGGTCGTTCATCAAGGTTATGTTTACGGTTTTGATAACTCCATCTTCGCCTGTATCGACTCGAACGATGGGAAACGCAAATGGAAAGGCGGGCAATACGAAAAGGGATAAGCACTCTTACTAGCCGACTCCGACCTGATTATCGTTGTCAGTGAGAGAGGTGAGCTTGTCTTGCTGCGAACATCACCAGACAAACTTGAGGAACTATTTAAGATTTCGGCAATGACGGGCAAAACAGGGAACCAAAAACCGATCCAGGGCGAACTCGCAAACTTACTTGCATGAAAAGCAGCAGTCAAAAGAGGCCACATTTGTAGCGAGAGCATTGCCGACAGCAAAGTCGCTTTCAGTAACGGGCGTTTGGCGAAGTATCTATGCTCCGATTTAACGTTGGCAACTCGAGGACCACAAAGCCTTAAAATTCGTTTTCGCTGCATCACCGTTATCTGCCAACCGATAGCAAAGCCAATGAAGTAAGATAGTGTGACCGATCCCACTGCTTGGCGTTGGAAGGGTGCCCATGCCGAAACGAACGGCGTACCCACAGCGCAGATAACTGCCGATAGAGAAACTAAGGTGAACAGCGAGGCGAGGTCGAATTGAAGAACCTGCTTAGCTATGTCGGTATACATTGGAGTGTCAGCGGGATTTTCCATGTATGCACAAATTCGATTTAAGAAATGCCAACTAGGTCGTCGGGAAACCCACGAGTTTATCGGCAAGCTTCGGTCGTTTGCTGGAAGATAGATGGCTGGACTGTTTTAATTAAGATTCAAATTAATTTAGTCTAAAGTATCAGGCGGTTTTCCGTAAAACTTGCTTAAGTCAATTCCTTGGTGTTTTTGTTCTTCCTCCATCAACTTAAGGCGTGCCTCGAGTCGCTCGAGTCGGCGTTGTAATTGCGGAATTTGCTCCAGCGTTTCCTCGGACTTCTCATACTTTGGAACCTCGGGATAATCCAAGTGCCGTTGCATGGCGGCGAATAGAAAAAGTGGGTCTTTGTGTCGATTGGCAAAAGCGATACGACCCTCTTTATCACCGAAGAGAATCGTGTACGGGAGTGGCGTTTTTTCGTCGCCCATTCGCCGATCGCGATATTCGACGAACGCTTGGCTGCGGCCGTAAATCAGATCAGCAAGATCGACCAAGCCCAATTGCCGACGAACAATCAAAATCCATTCGGCCCATTGGGCATCATAAACACAGTCGCCCGACATGGCTTTCAGTCCGCGATCGTAGTTTAACCGGTTTCTGCACATCGATTCAAACTGAAAGAAAAAATCGCCCTGTGGGTTTTCGCTTCGACTCCGATAATCAGCTTCTGCTTGGAGGATTTTAAGAGCTATCGGGAAATCGAATCGCCCGCTGTCCGACTCGCACTCTTCAATCAGAAACGCTTGCCACGAAGTAAAGTAATGCGACAGTCGCTTAAGACCATCGGCCATTATCCCGTGATGCTTGAGTTCTGTCGCGAGAAAGCTGATCGCCATCGGCAACTTGGTAGTCGCCAGCAGTTCATGCTGCATCTGTACGAGCAGTTCCTGTACAGGCATTCCTTGGCCTAGTCGTTCGCCAAGCAAGCGGAATAGATAAGCTTGCTCGATATACTCTTCGCGCGGTAGTCGCATAGACCGAGGCCTGGGTTATGAAAAGGGCATTTTTCCTGAGCCGCAGCCGCTAGCCTCGGGTGCTATCTGGTAAATTGCGGCAGCGTCGAAACCCGTGGCTAGCGCCATCGGCTCAGGTTTCATCAGCCCAACCCGAGGCTAGTCGAGAACCATGGCTGTTGTCAACTAGGAAGGGCGTCTAGAAGGTCTCGTTTTCGAGCGATTGTAGTGGCGATCGATCTTGATTTTTTTGCCCTGGCACAACCGAAGTAACGCTAACCTTGCTTCGTTTCAGTTCCTCAATTTGCATGGCCATCTTTTGGATTAAATTGGCAATCTCGTTTCCAGCCGATTCGCCGACATGGACAACCAATGCCTTTCGGGCACTGTAGGACAAACCGAGTTGATCACTCATTTGAAAACCTTTTCATTGATGTAATATCTATTTTTTCGGAACCAGTGTCAGTGGCGAAAATCATCGAAGAAAATCACCGGCGTTAGTTCCGCGAGTGCGAGTTACTCGACAGTGACACTCTTCGCCAAGTTTCGTGGTTTGTCAACGTCGCAGCCTCGACGCACTGCGATGTGGTAAGCGAGTAGTTGAAGCGGAATCGAGGCGACAATCGGCTGCAGGAAGTCTTCGACGCTTGGAATTTCGATAATGTCATCGGCCAACGAAGCAAGTTGGGGGTCGACTTTATCGACGATCGCAATCACCGGTCCGCCACGAGCCTTCACCTCTTGGAGATTACTCATGACTTTTTCGTAGACGGCGCTTTGCGACACCAAGAAGACTGATGGAGTATGCGCGTCGACTAGTGCGATCGGACCATGCTTCATTTCCGCAGCCGGATATCCCTCGGCATGGATATAGCTAATTTCTTTCAGTTTCAAGGCACCTTCAAGTGCTGTTGGGAAGTTGTAGTTACGACCGAGATACAAGAAGTTTGTCGCGTCTTTGTATTTCTCCGCAACGACTTGTACTTGTGCATCGCAAGCCAGAGCGGCTTCGACAAGGTTCGGCAGGTTTTCCAGTTGATCGATGATTCGTTGACCAGCCTCATAACTGAGGTGTCGCAATCGACCGAAGTACAACGCGAGCATCGACAGGACGCAGAGCTGCGACGTGAAGGCTTTCGTTGAAGCCACACCAATCTCGGGACCCGCGTGAAGGTAAATGCCACCGTCAGCGGCTTGAGCAATACTGCTTCCTATCACATTACAAATCGCAAGGGTGTGGTGGCCTTTGCGTTTCATCTCGCGTAGAGCGGCCAGGGTGTCGGCTGTCTCACCACTTTGAGTAATACCAAAAATCAAGGTGTCTCTATCGACGGGAGGGTTCCGGTAGCGAAGCTCGCTCGCGTATTCGACTTCCACAGGAAGCCCGCCAAGCTCTTCGATAAGATACTCGCCTACAAGAGCCGAGTGCCATGACGTTCCGCATCCTGTCAAAATAATTCGATCTACGT
>JANODQ010000111.1:0-15972 GCA_031412775.1 Pirellulaceae bacterium
CATCTTTGACTCCGGATGCGGCTGCATCAATGGCGTTTTCGCTCATCCTCGGAACAACGATTTTCGAGGCTACCAATGTCTCCGGTACTTCCGTTTCCGGCATGACTAGTTTCGCTAAGTACAAACTACACGGACAGGCCATAACACACGTCGAAAGGATTGCAACTGGGTCAGCCCCGTAGCTGATGTAGACTGCCATCATGCCACCAGAAATGTGCGCCATGCCGCTTGCCATCATAGTAAGCAATTCAGATTGGGTCATTTTCGGAACGAAGGGTTTCACGATCAGCGGTGCCTCGGTTTGCCCCATGAAAACGTTCGCCGATACAGAGAGCGTCTCTGCTCCAGAAGTCCCCATAAAGAATTGCATCACCCAAGCGAATGCCTTCACGACTAACTGCAAGACGCCAAGGTAATACAGCACGCTAAAAAAAGCGGAAACAAAAATAATAGGTGGCAATGCTTTGAATGCGAAAACAAAGCCCGCCGGGCCATCGACTTTCGAGAGCGAACCGAATACGAATTCGCCTCCCTTGTCGGAGCAATCGATGAGAACCTTAATGCCGCTTCCGATCAGTTGAAAAACCGATTGAACCCATATGAATTGCGTGACACCCACCGCCAAGGCGATTTGAAGCGCTATTCCCCATCCGATAGTTTTAAGATTCACCGCACGCAAGTTTGTACTCATGGCACTCGCCAGTGTCAAAAAGGCGACTATCCCAAACACTGCTTGGCCACGCGTACCGATCTGTGGCGCTAAGAGGTACGCTGTGACAGTTAAAGCAACTACAGCGCAAAGCAATACAATGCGAAGGGAATTAGACGAACTTGCTTGTGGTGGACTCGTTGGCTGGATGATGTTCGACGACATGAAGGTTCCTGAGTGCAAAAGATTGAAGCGACGAATACCACCTGAGAGATTTAGAGTTTATCAAATCTCAGTTGGGCTGGGGTTGTCTGATAGGACGGAAAGACGTTTTTCGTACCCGTACTCAGCCATCGACTCAAGCCATCGACTCAAGCATCGGCGGTACTCGCACTCACACTCGTGCTCGAACTCGAACCGCTCGGATCGAGTACGAGTAGGAGTACCTCTTTGTTGAGTACGAGTACGGGTGGAATTAGTGCGTGCAGAGTTTGCTGAGCAGTCTTCAAAGGCTCTTGATGAACTTCAAAAGCGTGTCTGGAACCGAATAAGCAGCAACGACTAAAATTGCGACCAGTGCGATCCAAAGAAAGATATCGGTAATGAGCTTTGGCTTAAGCCTTGGATCGACTTTGAAATATCGAAAATAGACAGTGACACAGGCCATCATGGGCAAGGTTGCTGCTTGAGCCATCCCACCCAGCTTGACCATCAACTGGGGGTCGCGTTGGAATAGATAGAATCCTAATGCGACGATTGGGAAAATGACACAAAATACCTGAGTGTATCGAACGCGAGTGGTAGCTGATTTGACGTGGACGATTCCCATCAGGTTTAGGAAATCAATGGTCATCCGGCTATTAGCCGCGCATGCAAGATAGAGTGTCTTGAAGAGCACGGTTCCGGCTCCTATCAAGAATATAATTTGTGTCCATTCGCCGAAAGGGCCTTTGTACATTTCCGAAAGCGTCGCAATCATCTCAGATCCTTGGGGAACCAAATTTTGCGGATGCAAAACCGCAGCTCCCATAAAGTAAAAAGCGACTGTCGAAAGAGTGAATACAACCATACTTGTCCACGCGTCTAAATGCATCACACGAATCCAACCACGAGCCCGATTCTCCCATTCTGGCGTTCCGTCATTGGGACCAACAAATCGGGCGTACCCTTTTTCAAGACACCAGTACGGATAGTAGAACAACTCGGTTGCTCCGACACCGGTGATTCCAAAAATCGCAAATGCATCCGCAATCCCATCGTTGGGAATCTGGAACGTCAATCCATTGAAAACTTCTCCAAAATTGGGCGAATAGATAGTCGCTCCCAACGCTAGTGTTGCCATGACGGTAACAAGTGTCACGCCAACCACAAGAATCGTCGTGAATCGCTCGATGCGACGATAGCTTCCGTTGTAAATAAGGGCGATGGTTACGATGCATGTAACGATCGCCCAAGGGAATTCCGCATGACTAATAACGTAGTCACTACCAATTGGATAAACGGATTGGATCGAGTTTGCGGTAGCCTTGGCAAACATTGGAAATGCCATATTGAGCGATTGACCCACTCCACCGGTCATGCCTCCGAGCTGAAAAACGGTACAAATCATCATGAGAAACCACCAGATGAGCAAGAGGTTACCAATCACCCGATAGGAGGAGATCTGCTGCAACGCTCCCAACGTTGGCTTGCCGGTAGAGATCACATAGCGACCCAATTCAACCTGGATAAATACTTTGATCACGCAACTGAATAGGATCAGCCACAGAAAAGTGAACCCGTGTCGCGCTCCAATCGCCGTTGTTAAGATCAACTCGCCTGATCCTACGATCGTACCAGCCAGAATGATACCCGGGCCGATTTTTCGTAGGGCGTGCCAAAGTGACTTGGGTGGTTCCAGGATTGCCTCTGGAGGAAGTGCATAAGGATCATACTCTGCGTTTACATCGATCATTTGCTTTAGCTTCTTGCCGATATCATCTGTGTCGTTAAAGCGATTGGCTGGAGAAACTAAGCAGGATCATCGACCTTCAGATTCTCGTCATCACTCGTTTTAAACTTCATCGAAGCAATGATAATCGAGGAAATGATGCTTGTTGAAGCGATAAAATACAGTCCCCACTGGAAAGACCCGGTTGCTTTCTCGACACTCCCCAATACGTATGGACCAAGAAATCCTCCCAGGTTACCAACTGAGTTAATCAATCCAACGCTTCCCGCTGCCGCCGCTGACGTTAGAAACATACTAGGCAAGGCCCAGAAAGCCGGCATGTACGATTTCATACCTGTGGCAGCGACCATGAAACAAATCACCGTGAGCGTTAGGTTGCCCTCCGTGAGTGGAGACAAAATCAGGGCTATTGCACCGACGACGACCGGAATCGATGCGTGCCATCGACGCTCCTTAAAGTAGTCGGAACTCCAGCCTACTCCCAACTGTCCGGCGATCACCAGGATCGAAGGCAGGACAACCAACAACGCAATCTGATCAATTCGCAAGTCATACCATTTCTCAATGATGGTAGGTAAGAAAATTTCGATACCATAATTTGCGGTGACGATTCCAAAATAGGCTAATGCAAGCAGTAAAACTTTTGGATTGCGTAAGGCTTCTCCGACCGTCATGTGATGCTTTTTCTGTTGTTGCTCTTTTTCAATTCTCAGTACATCCTGCAACGATTCTCTTTCATCGCTCGTTAACCATTTCGCATACCTAGGATGGTCGGGAAGTATAAAGAGGACCAAGATGCCAATGACCACTGCTGGTAAACCCCACAAAATGTAAATCCACTGCCACCCGTGTAGCCCTAGGATCGGAGGGTGAACGATTTCAATACCATTGATGATTTGAGTAGTCCCGATATTGATCATCGCTCGCGATACAATCGGCCCGATGATCATTGCGATCGGAGACGCGACGAGGAAAAGTGCCAGCGCACGTGCGCGATCCTTCTTGGGAAACCAGTGAGTCAGATAAACAATGACTCCTGGAAAAAAACCAGCCTCAGCGAGTCCCAAGAAAAATCGGACGATGTAGAACTGCATCGGAGTAGTAACGAAAGCGGTCGCAGCGGCAAGAAACCCCCAAGTCACCATGATGCGACAAATCCATTTGTTGGCACTCCATCGTTCAACGATCAATGAGCCTGGAATTTCCAGCAAAAAATACCCCAAAAAGAAAATCCCTGCTCCAAATCCGATAACCGCGTTATCAAATGCTGGCAAGTCTTTCGACATCGTTAACTTTGCAATCGCAACGTTATTTCTGTCGACATAGGCAATCACATAGCAAATCATCAAAACAGGAAGAAGCCTTAGGTAAGCCTTCTTCAAGGCTCGATCGAGAGGAGGTAGAGGTTGGCGCATGAAGACCTTGATAACTTGGAGGGACGTTCTGGCAGGGGCTTAA
The DNA here is from genome assembly GCA_031412775.1 of Pirellulaceae bacterium. Classification (GTDB taxonomy): domain Bacteria; phylum Planctomycetota; class Planctomycetia; order Pirellulales; family Pirellulaceae; genus JAIYDQ01. The sequence continues at coordinate 4,059 of JANODQ010000111.1, forward strand.
AACGAGATTCTAGTCTAAATTGAGTGAAAATTCTGTACGTCACCGAAAGCGCGAATGTGATTCTCATGGTGCATCGACGTTTTCTTGTGTCACCGCAACGTCGGACGAAAAAAACCGTAGACTATCCTTTGTAAATTTAGAATCGCTGAGATAGACTGAGTACTTATGGTCTTGTGGTGCAGCTTCGCTAAAAGATCAAGCAAAAGAAATATAGTTAATGTCGATCGACTTGAGATTCCACCTCTCTTGTAGCTTTAGTTGAAGTCACTTATGAAACTTACCATGTCGTGTTGTCGTCGCCTTCGAGAACTAGCTCCACTCGCTACATTCTTTGTCATCGGATCCATAGCTGCAAGCCTTCCAGCGGCTGCTCAGGAGGCGGCTGCGGCGGGGGCAGCTCCCGCAACAGAAACAAGCTTCTTACTTTGGCTCGTTCATGTTTCAGGACCGATAGGTGGTTTTATATTCCTACTCTCGGTCTATTTCGGTGCAGTCACTATTAAGAGCTTTATGGAGCTTCGCATGGCCGTCGCTGCTCCACCGGATCTCGTTGCTGCTACCGAGACGTTGATCGAGGAAAAAAATCCACGCGACCTAGTAACTACGCTCCAAGCTGATAATTCGTACTTCAGTCAGATACTTTTGGCAGGTGTATCCGAGCTCAAGTTTGGACTTGACGAAGCGCGTGAGAAACTAGAACGTAAAGCAGAGTCACTCACCGGAACGATGGAGCGTAGTATCAGTATTCTCGCCGTTTTAGGAACATTGGGTCCGATGATTGGACTTCTGGGAACGCTTAAAGGTATGATTGCCAGTTTCAGCGTCATCGCTATGTCAGGAGTACAGATGGATGCTGGAAAAGTTGCCGAAGGTATTTCAGAAGCTCTCGTGCTCACTTTCGAGGGGGTCGCGTTATCAGTTCCGGCGATTTATTTTTATTCATTCTTCCGTAATCGAATCTCCATGATCGCCATGGATACAACGTTGCTTGCGGATGACCAATTGCGAGCCACTTCTCGTCTCCTGCGACCCAAAGTCGGCACACCAGCGCAGTAGCGTAATCGTGTTCCGTGTTATTCGACTTATAGACAGACTTTAGAGTTGAGGTTTCTGGCATGTCGGGGTCAATCGAAGGTGCTGATCAATGCGAACCAAATATGGTTCCCATCTTGGACATGGTTTTCCAGCTAATCACGTTTTTTATGTTGGTGATCAACTTCAAGGCAACGTCCGTTGATCGCGAGCTAAATCTACCGGTCATTGGCTCGGCGCGGCCTGTGGAAGAAGAATCACAGGGCGAGATGCTTGTGCTGAACCTTCGGGCAAACGGCGAGCTGATGGCGCGAGGCAAGATTCAACCCAACATCGAAGGTTTCATTGGCATAGAAGCAAGAACAACGGCAGCCGTAAAAGGAGTACCCTTCGGTAGTCCTCTGCCGGTCATGGTTGTCATCCGTGCTGATCGGTCTATCACGGTTCAATCGCTCATGAAAGTCGTTGACTCGTGTCGATCCAATGGCTTCGATCGGTTCGACTTTGTTGTCATACGCAGTGGAAAGCCGAAGGCAGGCTGATATGCAAAGCTATCGAAAAAGAAGGCAAATAAAAATTCGCCGTCGCAAGCGCGGAGCGCATGGGGCGATCGAGTTGAATATGACCGCAATGTTAGATATGGCCTTTCAGCTACTGGCATTTTTTATCTTGACGTTTCAGCCGGGCGAAGTTGAAACCCAGGTCTCCATGCGTATGCCTAATGAGAAGCCAGTCACGCAAGGTAGCGGGCTCGAATTAGAACTGGAACCACCGCCAAAAATGGATGACTTTTCATTTCCGCTGGTGGTCTCGGTTCATGCTTCCGAGGAAGGTGATGCGGGTCGGATCACTGTAGGTACTCGGGAATTTAAGGACGCTCCTCCGGACCAGCTCTACGCTTTTCTTAACTCGGAAATGGCATCGTTGGTCGCAGACGCTGGGTTTGACCGTGTCAACCTCCTTGCTGATGGGAAATTGCGATATGAATCCCTAATGCGGGTTGTCGATGTTTGCACGAAACAGAAATTGCCCAGTGGAGAGCAATTGACCAAGATCTCAATCTCGACAATCAAATAGCACATCCAAATAGCACATCGCCTGTTTATGTAACGCGATGTTGAGGTGCGAAGTTATCATGACCCGTTCAACTTGTACCATCGACTTTTTTCATCCCCAACGAGGATCTTGGCGCTTTTACTCATTGTGGTTACTCGTTTTTGTTTCGCTGTTCTTTGATAACTGCGGAAGTTACCGGAGCTCATCTTTTGCATCCGATGTTGTTGCGACCGATGGTACTCGTGGGGGTGAGGCAAAAGCTCAAGAAGAATCGACCAACAAGAACATAGCACTTGCAAACGATGATGCGACTACCAACGACGCAGTGGCCCCATTAAAGTCAGTCGATCAAACGACTTCGCCCCCGGTTGAAGAGGAAGTCATCGACAAGGAAGCGTCAAGAATCGAACTCGAGGAATGGCTTAGCGTTGTTACCGACAATACGCTGGAATTGCACAAAAGAGAAATGCCTGCCTACTGGCGGTTGATTTCACTTGCCAAGAACGAATCGTTTGAAAGCCTGACTCTGAGGGCCCGGAAGTCACCTGCCTTTTCCGAGTTCTACCTGGCGGCTCCGAAGCATCGAGGCGAGCTGGTCTCGCTCGATGTCAACATTCGTCGTGTTCTGAAGTATCCAGCAAGCGAAGGCAATCCGGCCAATGTCGACAACCTTTATGAAATCTGGGGTTGGACCAATCAAGCCAAATCGTGGTTATATGTTTTTGTGACGCCGGAGTTGCCCGAGGGAATGGACGAAAACACGCTACTCAATCGGACCGCTACATTCACTGGATTTTTTCTGAAGCTTCAGGGATATCATTCCGGAATGGCTCGTCAGAATAATCAACCGCTCGTTGCTCCGTTGCTGATCGGAAGAATCGGTCTTACTAACGCACCGGAAGTTCGCACACCGAGACCTAATCTCCAAGTCTACTACATTATGTTCGCTGTTCTTGGTATTTTTGGATTGAGCTACTTAACCAAGTACCTCGTATCTCGACAACAGAAACGTGTCCAATCGAGAACAGGATCCACGGCTAATTCTTCCTCTGATGGTGGAGAAAAGTTCGATTGGATAGACTCCGTTGATAGGGAATCCGACCAGTCCAAAAATCGCGATTAGCCATCGATTCATTAGAGAAGCACCCACCGGCTTTGACACGAAGATTTGGCTTCATCAGATAACAAAGCAAGCTAAATGACCTGGACATCTCGCGGAAAATATGACAAGTAGTTATGGTAGTTGGCAAGTTTATATGTGATCAAGAAGTTTGATGCATGTTTCCCCCAAAGATGTTCGATGAATTACTGAGAAGCATACTATCCAGCCACTGCTTTAACTTGGGTTAGATTTTTCGCCCGTTTCGAGAATGCGACTGTGAATCAATCGAAAAGCCAATTCTACACGCGATGGGGACGATGGATTTTAGCTATCACTCTCCTGTCTGTGCCATTCGCCTTTTTCGGCGCAGGTATGGCGGTTCAAAGCAATGTTAATAAAGTCGAAGACTGGCTCCCCAAGACATTTATTGAAACTGCAGAATTAGAATGGTTCCGCAAAAATTTCCCGACGGACCAGTTTATTGTCGTTAGCTGGGATGGTTGCCTCCTTGGAGATGACCCTCGAATACCCAATGCGGTGGTTGATGACCCAAGAATCAAGCAACTATGCTCAATTTTGGTCCCACCCGAGGATTCTGCTATCGACGACGATGTTCGCGATGCGCGACAGTACGTGAACAAGGTTACGACTGGCCGAGATCTTCTAAATCAATTGACTTCATCTCCCTCTAGTTTTGATTACGCGGAAGCCATCCAGCGAGTTACCGGTTCGCTAGTCGGTCGTGATGGCAAGCAAACTTGTGTGATCGTTAGTCTCAAACCCGAGGCGAGTAAGAATTTGAAAGCGGTCCTCGGCCGTGGAAAGTATCGCGTCTTTCGTCCAAACATTCCACCTGGAATCTTACGACGAGCAATCGCAGAATGTGGTATCCCTGAAACGGATGTGCATCTGGGCGGGCCTCCCGTTGACAACGTAGCAATCGACGAAGAAGGGGAAAAAACCTTGGTTCGTCTAGCGGGTGCGGCGGCTTTAGTCGGAATCGTTTTGGCTTGGTTTTCCCTCCGAAGCATACTCCTTACGTCGATCGTTTTCTTCTGTGGTATCGTCAGCGCAGCATTCTCGCTAGCAATCATCTGGGCAACGGGAGAGACGGTAGATGCGATTGTTCTATCGATGCCCGCTCTGGTTTATGTTCTCGCCATCTCAGAATCCGTTCACTTCATTAACTACTACCGCGATGCAGTGATTGAAGGCGGTATTCAAGGTGCCTCGGAACGCGCTGTTCAACATTCATTTAAGCCGGCTCTTTTGTGCAGTGTGACCACGGCCTTCGGGTTGATATCACTTTATGCAAGTGATTTGGTGCCTATCCGGAAATTTGGGCTCTATGCGTCCATCGGTGTGATGATCATTCTAGCGGTGTTGTTTCTTTTATTGCCTACCTTTCTCCACGTAACCCGTTTCGGTCGACATTGGTTGGTAAATCCCAAATCAGAAGCGGAATCTACGCGTCCGGAAGGGGCTAGCACACGCATTTGGCACGCAATGGGTTCGTGGATTGTGCAGCACCATTTTGTCGTAAGTACCGTTTGCCTACTCGTGACCGGATTTATCGGTTACGGACTTACCAAAACCAAGACAAGCATCGACCTGCTCGAATTATTTGATTCGCGAGCCAGGATTCTCCAAGACTACCGATGGCTTGAGAAAAATATCGGTCGCTTAGTTCCGTTAGAAATTGTCATCCGCTTTAATCAAGATTCACTTTCAACAGGCAATCGAACGAACGATTCGAGTGCGACTGATCTATTTCGATTGACGTTTTTGGAGCGAATGGAGACAACGATCGCAATCCAATCGGCTATCGAAAAAGAGTTTGGCGTTTCGGGTAAGGACATTGTCGGGAGAAGTCTTTCGGCAGCTGACTTTATTCCTTCGTTCCCGTCGATGAGCGGCGACACCTTCAGTTTTATTCAGCGAAGTGCCTACGAAGCGAGGTTGGCTTCGACGCGAGATACGCTTACGACGTCCGGTTATTTACGCACCGATCCTCGCGATGGGAGCGAGCTATGGAGAATTTCGCTACGAGTGGCTGCGTTTCAGGGGGTTGACTACGGCCAATTTGTCCATGATTTGCGCGATAGAGTCGAACCTTTGATGCAAGCTCATCTCTACCGCGTCCGCATTTTAGAGCAGCTTGCAAGCTGGAGCGAGCAACAGCGTCATAGTGGAAGTAAAGTTTACCTTTGGGAGCGACGTAGCAGGGACGCACAGGTTACTGAATCACAGCATCTGGCAAACACCGCGACCGTGGATGCACTCGAAATGCTCCTCAAGACGGCCCGTATCAAAGTTATCCGTGGCGAAGCAAATCCGGAATCGATTCCTGTTGTGAGTCTTCAGCAATTGAACCAACTCGACGCGGTTGTTTTAGTCGGTGATTTTACGTCGGGTGACTTAGAGACCATTCAGTGGGCTGTAACAAAGGTCATTGATCTAACGGGAACCACACTTCCTTCGTCGTTGGCTTCAAACGGGCCAACTGCTGGGGCAAAATTGAAAATCGATGCTGGAGAACCATGGCTGTCGGCGGTTTACACCGGCGTCGTTCCAATTGTCTATAAAGCCCAACGAGCTTTGTTGCAAAGTCTCGTCGAAAGTACTTTTTGGTCTTTCATTACAATCACACCTTTGATGATGTTCGTCTGTCGCGGTGTTCGCGCGGGAGCGGTATCGATGGTTCCCAATATCTTGCCGGTTGTTTGTATCTTTGGAGCTATGGGTTGGTTGGGGATCCCGATTGATATTGGGTCCATGATGTCAGCTAGTATCGCTTTGGGCGTCGCGGTTGACGATACGATCCACTTTTTGGCTTGGTTCCGTACCGATCTGGATCGACTCGGAGATCGCAAAAAGGCCATCGTTGCCGCATACCAAGCATGCGCGACACCCACATTACAGTCCGCGCTCATCTCGGGACTTGGTCTATCGGTATTTGCTTTCAGCACATTCACGCCGACTCAGCGATTTGGATGGTTGATGCTTTCCATTCTCGTCGCTGGGGTTATCGCGGAACTGGTAATGCTTCCGGCAATCTTAGCCGGGCCACTTGGAGTCGTGTTCGAACCGCGAAACCATACCGACAAAACGTGGAAAGCTTGGTGGTTCAAAGTTCTTGGACGTGGAAAAGGCTCCTCTGCCCTGAAATCTCAAGATCTCAAGGTCTTAAGAAAAGTCGCTTAATGGCTTAGCGGTCAGCTAAATCCCGTATTGACTTCGACGGTTTCGAATGCGATTCTCCCGCGTGTTTCGAATACATCAGCCTTGGGGTTTTCTTATGATAGCTTTTCGTTCAAAGCGGCATTCGTCGAGTTTCAATCTTCCCATTTGGCCCCCCTTGACCATTGGTATTGGACTTACGATTGCCTTTTATGGACTGATCATTGCCGGTCCACTCGACTACTACCTGATAAGACGTTATTGTCTTTGCCATGAAGTCGCGATCATTACGGTCGGACTCTTTTGGATATGTATAGCAGCGCTGACGTCCAAAGTGATTGCGATTACGATTCAATCGCGATTGATGAGTTCGGCAAACGAGTCTTTGACAAAGTTGATTAGCGAAAATTCGAATGTCGAGAATCAGGACCGTGCCATATGGCTTAACGCGCATTGGCATTCGGTCGCCCCAAGTCTTCGTGAATCGTGGTTTGGGCGACGCATTACGCAACTCATTGCTCGACAAACTGTGCGGTGTAACTGTGATGGGCTGGATGACGACCTTCGCGAACTAGCTCACCGCGATGGTGATAGGCTTCATGTAAGCTATGGAATGATACGAATTGCCGTTTGGGCAATGCCGATGTTAGGGTTTCTCGGGACCGTGATTGGAATCGCGAGTACGCTTGGACAGATTGACTCGGAAATGCTTGCCAGTGGTTCGCAGGAAGCGATGAATTGCATCACGGCAGGTCTCTATGTTGCGTTTGATAAAACAGCCATCGCACTCGCGTTAACGATGGCGACTATGTTTATACAATTCGGAGTTCACAGCACCGAACAAAATTTGCTTGCCGAAATCGATAGCTTAGCATCCGATACTCTGATGCCATTTCTATCGCCCGGCGATGCGTCTCAATTGGACACCAAGAGCCATCAGTTACTTGCTGAGCTTACGGATCGGCTAGGACATATTGTTGCCGAATCCGCCGCGAAACAATCGGAAGTTTTAATCCGATCACTGGAGTCTTCTCAAAACTCTTGGATCAGTGTGCTCCATAAACATGAGTCGGCGTTACAAGATGCTCATAGACAATCAAGTGGGGCGATCGCATCTGCCGAAGCCATGGTTCGTCAGAGCCTATTGACTGCGATTGATGCGGCATTGGAAAGGCACTCCGAGCGTATTGCTGCAAAAGAATCTGTTTCTTTACTACGATTGGATGCGAGTAGGCAGCACTGGGAATCGATAATTCGTGAACACTTCCAGTTTGTTTCCGAGCAGCAAAAAGAGTACTGCCAACGATTAGACGCGTTGCAAAATGTACTGAGTCAAACTAGTGAAGTCGTCACCCTCGAGCGTTCGTTAAACGAGAACATTCGGAGCTTGACGGACGTAGATCGATTTCAACAGACGGCGATCTGCATGACCGAAGCGGTTGCTTACTTAGGCACACAGCTAGAACGCGTTGGAGCACTTCGCGTTCATCATGATGCCGTTGCGGTTCCTATTCGAAAGCGGGCTGCATGATCGAGTACAAGAGTCGTCGAGACACGATGATGCCGAGTTTGCTGCCGTTCATGGCGGTTCTTCTGTGTACGATGGGTGCCCTCGTTTTGATCTTAATTTTGATCGTGAGCGATACGAAAGGTAACGTCATTCGTGAGCGAGAGGAGAAGTCGGCAAAGATCGCGGAAGCATCAGACGATGTCCAGTTCATGTCAGGTGAACTAGAAGCTGTGCGTATCAAGCAACAGTCGGAATTGGATCGCGGTCGCCGACAGCTTGCGTTTTTAGAAGACCATATTTCTCGACTCCAAGACGAGGCGGCCGTATTGGCTGCGACCGCCCAACAGATCGAATCGCAGCTTCTCGACAAGAGTGTACTGGATGAGCAAAAGCCGACAATAGATTCACTGCAAGGGGAGATTGCGAAACTCGAAAAACAGCTTGATGAAAAATCGAAAGAAGAAGCAAACAAACCACCTGCTTTCGCGATTGTTCCGTACGCTGGACCAAACGGTACTTCTCGACGTCCGATCTACCTCGAGTGTGTCGCTTCCGGCGTAATCGTTCAACCCGAAGGTTTTTTGCTCGACATCGAAGCACTTCGTCCACCCTACGGTCCGGGAAATCCACTTGATGCAGTTCTCAGACTCTTGCGATCTGAGTACGAAAAACTGGATAACAATTATTCAGGTGCATCGTCTCCCTACCCGCTTTTGATCGTACGTCCCGATGGAATCAAATCTTACGTGTATGCTCGCTCCGCGATGGGTGGTTGGGATGACCATTTCGGTTACGAGTTGATAGGCTCCGACTTGCGACTAGCCTTCCCACCAAGCCGACCGGGAACGCGAGATAAAGTCCAAGCAACAGTAGCAGTTGCCAAAGAACGTCAAATTGCTCTGCTCGCCGCGATGCCCCGAGCGTATAGAAACTCGCAAGATTGGGAGAGCGGATCATTCGATACCGACCAGGTACAAGACGAATTTAACACCGGTCATCAAAATGCAAACGATCGATCGAACATCACCTCTTCGACGACATGGGACATGATTGAAGAGCTTCCCAAAGATGTGATAAATCAAATGAATAAATCTCCTGGTGGCATGGGCAAAATACAAGTCTCGCAAATTCCGAGAAGTGCCCGCTCGTCGAAGTCGCTTGAGGGCCAGTCACCGGGCGAGAATGAAAATGAAAAGGGTTCAGATGTTCCTATCGATGAGGTGGGTAGGTCCTATGCGGGCATGTTCGGAGGAGACGCACCCATTGGCGAACCATTTGTCGGTAATGATGCAGGCGGGCAGGGGAACCCAAGCGAAAGCGGTTCCGCTTACAAGCAGTCGCGAAGTGAAACAACGATTGATTCCCTAAGTCAAAACGCTGCAAACCAGAATGCGAGCTCCTCGAGGCCCTTTGGTGACTCCGTACAAACACTCAGTGTGTCCAATTATAACTACAATGGCAGCGACCAGATGGGCCCACCGCCCAGCAGTAACGATCCGTTAGCCGACACAGCTCAATCAACAACACAGTTTACACCACAAAAGCAATCGACTTATGTGGCGTCGACGTCGACCGAAACACATAATCCGGCTAGGAATTCTACAAAGGACACGTCAGGCCAAAAAGCGAACGCAGGATCGCCTTTGACAACGCCTGGAAACGGTAAAGACAGGCGGAAATCCTCGGGTTCAAACGACAGTAACAGCACCGTCGGTGGGCAATGGCGCAACATTCGAAGCCGACAGAACCAAACGCCTGTCGTTCGTGAGATTCATATTCATGTGTTACCGGATAGATGGCTTGTCGCGGATGATCTCGATCTGAATCGAGTCGACACAGCGATCGATTTGAGTCAAGGTCCGGCAGCGGCGGGAACCAAGCTTTCCACAATCGTGGATGACCGAATCAATCTGTGGGGGCAAGCAATCGCCGACGGCTATTGGATGCCGAAGGTAATCACGCATTGCTATGCCGAAAGTGGAAGCAGTATGGACCGACTCGCCTGGATATTGAAGCGTCTCAATCTAGAGTTTGAAAACAGTGCGACGGCTTATCCGCTACCGAGTGAATCGAATCGATAGACAAGTGAAAGCGAAAACCCGTAATGGATAGCGACTCAGAAGACGATCTCGGCCATGGCGACGATTCTTTTTTGGATATCGTGGCAAACTTGGTTGGAGTGATGATCATTTTGGTTGTAGTGCTGGGAGTACAGTCGAGTAAGTTCGTAAAGGCATCGCTGGATAAAAAGGCTGCCGATGAGATTCACGAGAAGTTGGACGAGCCAACTCGAGTCGCTGAATCTTACCTTCAGGAGGTACAAAAACATGAGAAAGAATTAACGCTCTATGACATGGAGACGCAGTACAGACAGATTGAACGAGATAAGGTTCTCGAGAACAACTTGATACTCAAAGGAAAGATTGATCAATGGACGGCGTCACTAGACGAGTCACGCAAGCATCAAGTTGCAAAACTCCAGGAGGTTATTGAACTCGAGCAGAAACGAAATCAGTTATCCCTCTCGCTGAGCGATGCACTCTCGGATTCAAAATCGCAAGTAACCGAACCGATTGTGCTGCAACACTTGCCTACCCCGATGGCTCGTACGGTGTTCACCAAGGAATTGCATTTGATGCTATCGCAAGGAAAGATCGCGGTCATTCCTTGGGACTCACTTGTCGACGCACTCAAGAGACGCGTTTCGAACATGGTCTCTTCTTCGAGTTCTCCTAGGAAAGATCGCCTCCGGGATCACTTGGGTCCCATTGATGGATTCGTAATGGAATTCAGCTTGGTTCGGAAGCGAGGTCTTATGAGCAACGGATATGCCCAGAGCGTCGGTGAGTTGCTATCGTTGGAGAAATTTGAAATCGATGCTACGGATGAAGTCGTCTTCGAATCCGTGGCTCAGTCGATGTCCGATGCTGGTAGGCTTGCGATCGAGCTAACCAGATACAACGCTCGAGAGATCGTTCCCACGGTATGGGTCTATCCCGATAGCTTTGAAGCATATCGCGACCTTAAAGACGTGCTCTTCCAGCGAGGCTATCTTTCTGCGGCTCGGCCGATTCCCGAAGGGGTTCGAATTGGAGCAGCTCCAACCGGGACAAAGAGTGTTGCTCAGTAAAAATATTTCCAGTCGTCGGTAGATTCGAAGTGCCAGGGGCAGGAACTGGGGATACTGCCCGTCGGCTGATTTTTTCAAACGCAAAATGGATCGAGTCAATCCGAGTTACATCGGAACCACAGCCGATGGCGGAAGCGGCTTTTTCGGCAAAGAAGTAACCGTGGATCGGGAGTCTTGGGACGTTTGCACCTCGAGTTCGGGAAGAGTGACGCGTGCGCTGTTTTCGTCAAAAATCACGGGAATAATCTCCTTCGAGATCGCTGCATCGTAGACAAGCCCGAGGTACTTATGGGCCGGTGTTGAGACTCGTAGAATCCATCGAAAAAGGCCTGTCCTTAACCGGTGCCAAATCGATGAACGTCTTGGAAGAATAATATCTTCTTCCCCTATCTCGACAATCCAACGCTCAGCAGCGATTTCGATCTTCTTTTGGCGTTGAAGGTCGCGTAGTGCGCGGCGAACATCGGGCTGTTCCAAGTAGCCGTAGGTAACTGTGATCGCTTCAATATCGTTGCCTAATGGAAAGACTTGATATCGATACATAGGATTGGCGTAAGGCATATCAATTTGGTTTACGTGCATTAAAACGACGTGCGAAGGAAGAACGCCGTACTTCTTTAGAAAGACTCGGAGGGCAATTGGAACGAAGTCCTCTTTAGATTGAACGGGGCGTGAGCAGAGGAAGACTGCGGCTCGGTCGCTTTCGACCAATCGATGACGACCTTGAACGAGCAGTCTCGCATGTGGAAGATTTTCCTGCAAAGCGATTTCCATATCGTCGAGCATTTCTCGAAGACTTACTAACCATTCAATCTTCTTACCCTCGCCAACAGCGAATTGATAGAAAGCCTGCCCGAGTCGCTTACGTCCCCATTGCCATGTCAACATGATCAACAGAAGAAAG
>JANODQ010000112.1:0-2551 GCA_031412775.1 Pirellulaceae bacterium
GCCCAACTGGCTTCGAGTTCTTCAACGGAGGTGTATTGGTATTCGATCAACCGCGATTGATCTGGTTGAAAGACAACGACGGCGACGACAAAGCCGATGAAGTTGTACATGTGTTAGATGGGTTCGCAACTGAAGATACGCACCACACGATTGGTGCCTTCGAATCCAATCATGCTGGTCTGCTGCACATGCTGGAAGGCGTTTCCATGAGTACGGCAGTTGAAACTCCGTGGGGACCATTCCGCAACTTTGGTTCATCTGGATGTTATGTTCTCGATCCAAAGACGTGGAAGTTCAGCCACTACAACACACCCGGTTACGGAAACCCCTGGTGCTATCTTTTTAACGAGTGGGGACAAGGCTTCTGCGGCGACGGCACCGGAGCGAACCAGCACTGGGATACACCACTATCAGGAGCACAATATCAAGGCAGAAAGGGACTCAATCCGGTCTTTAACACGGAGAGCATGCGACCGGTTGTCGGAAGCGAGTTTTTGTTTTCGCGCCAGTTTCCGGATGATGTCCAAGGTCAGTTTATTTATGCGTGCGTGATCAACACAAACGGATTGCCTCGTTGGAAGTTTTCCGACGAAGGAGGCGGTTATCGAGGCACACGAATCCGGCACGACGACAAAGACCCGAAAACCGCTTTCGATTTCTTGAAATCGACCGACAAACACTTTCGACCTGTCGATCCCCTTATCGGTCCCGATGGTGCACTTTGGTTTGGTGATTGGGCTAACCCACTGATTGGTCACATGCAATACAGCCAACGAGATCCGAATCGTGATCATATCCACGGTCGTGTTTACCGAATGTTCTACAAGGATAAGCCGTTGCTTACTCCTGTTACACAGTTCGGGAAATCTACCTCTGAGCTACTTGATCAGCTTAAAGAGTACGAATTACGTACTCGTATTCGAGCAAGAAGAGAACTTCAAAATCGTCCTCAAGCAGAGGTTCTGTCTGCTTCCAAAGCATGGTTGGACCAGCAAGATAAAATCGGTGCCGATTTTGAAAGACTTCGAAATGAAGTTCTGTGGCTGCAACAGCATTTCCATGCCGTTGATCTTGATTTGATCAAGCAAGCACTCGCTAGCAAGTCTGCAGACTCACGCGCCGCTGCAGCGAGAACTTTGAGTGACGAAAGAGCTTATTTATCGGGCGTTCAAGAACTGCTTGAGACCATGATCGCTGACGCGCATCCGCGAGTTCGAGTTGAAGTTGTTCGCGGGCTGAGTTTCTTTTCCAACGATAGTTCTACTAAAGCGGTGCTAGCAGCACTCAACGGTCAAGAGAATGACTACTTTGTTGAATACACAGTTAGCGCTGCTTTAGGAGCCAACATACAATCATGGCGTGGTGGGCATCTTAAAGGCGAGATGGCTTCAAACAAGGCAGGTAAACAGCTATTGGATGGCGTTATTGCCCTCGATAAAAAAGGCGCGGAAGCGGTTCCGTATTTGCAAATTCTTTTAGGAAAAGATCAACAACCAGAAGAAGCACGCAATAAAGCCATGCAAGCCATCGCCGACATCAAAGGCGGCAACATTGAAAACGGTAAGTTTGTCTTTCGACGTACTTGTACCGCATGCCATCGTGTTTTTGGCGAAGGTGCTGCATTTGGGCCCGACATGGAAAAGGTTGGTACTCGCCTCAGCATGTACAAGCTAGTTGAATCGGTAATCGATCCCAATGCCGAAATCGATGCGAAGTACGAGTCGACGATGATTCTTACAGATGAAGGAACGGTAATTTCAGGATTGCTTGTTAGCGAAGACGATGAGAAAGTAGTTATCTTCGATGGCAAGGAGAAGAAGACCGTCCTTAAGGAAAGCATCGAGGAACGCAAGAAGCAACGTCAAAGCAGTATGCCAGAAGGACTAGCGGGAACGATTGCTCCTTCAGAGTTTTTGGACGTCTTAGCGTTTCTTCATTCGTTGAAGTAAGAGTTTTTCCGATACACTCCGGGCGATACACCATGCTGTTTTCGAAACAGCGTGTTCATGTATTCGGCGTATTCAAATCCGCAGCGGCGAGCAATCTCTTCCTGCGATAGATCGGTATCTCGCAGGAGTACTTCAACACGGCTCAGACGCCTCTGGGTAATCATCTCGTGAGGTGTCTTACCGGTGGCTTTTCGAAATCGGCTTTCGAATAGTCTTCTGGATAACGGAACCGTCCTTAATACATCCTCTACATTGATTCCGCTACATGCGTTCTCGCGGATAAATTGCATCGCTTGAGCGATTAACGGATCATCGACGGCAGTGGCGTCGGTTGATTGGCGTTGCGCAATCCCGAGCGGTGCAAGTAGTTTCCCCGGGCTAACTTTCTTATCGTTTGACATAAGCTGCTCTAACAGCTCCGCAGCTAGCATTCCGGCTCCTAACGCATTAGGAATAACACTCGACAGGGAAGGTGTTGAAAGATTGCATAGCAAGGGGTCATTATCGACCCCGAGGACGGCGATCTGCTCGGGTACGCTGATTGAATGGCTTCGACACACGTCCAGGACAATCTGAGCTTGAATGTCATAGGCGGCGAACAG
>JANODQ010000113.1:0-6917 GCA_031412775.1 Pirellulaceae bacterium
GATACAAGACGTCCACGCTGTTCGCGGGCTTAAATTGACTGCGGATGAGCAGCGGGTTGTTACAATCGAATGTGCGGCAATACAGAACGAATATCAAACACAGATTCACTCCGAATTTAAGAATCGCCAAGGAATGGTCATGGATGCTAAGCGTGAATACTCTCATGCTCGGATAGCATTCGGGACATTTGAGAGGCTACTTGATTGGCATATACCATCGATTGACGAATCCCTATTTGTCCAACCAAACTACCCTGATTCGAATGAGGCTTTCTTTGTGGGGCCTTCCTTTCGAGTCCTTCGCCGAGCGGCACTTGTGAGTGGTCGAGTTATCGGCCAAATCCTGGCTCCGTCATTGATCGAATTGGTCGGCAATCACCGAACAACTGATGGCTGGATGACACCGAGCGCTGTGCTTGACGCTTGCTTGTTTACGACAGGTATACTCGCGTGGAATCAGGTCAAACCAGGAATCAGTTTGCCGGTTTCAATGGAACGCGTCCGAGTCGCATCGATGCCCGATGCCGGGGAACCGTGCATGGTGGAATCAAGGCTTGTGAGCACTGGAGATCGTCATGCTCGCTTCGATTTTTGCTTATGGGGACGTGACGGCAGAGTGCTTGTAGAAGTTTGTGGCTATCGAATCGCTTGGGTTGACTGATGCCATTAGAAAATCACAAATGCAACCGATTCATATTTGCTATGCTTGCACATCGATGTTATCGGTGGTGCTTGAAACGCGAGTGTCTCGATGTTTCATAGTGCAACCGGCTTGCCACATCTTTTGCCTCCGAAGGCCTACTGCGATGAAGCGTGGGCAGCCAGCGAGTATGCGGGCCCGCTTTATCGAGCTTGGCATTTAGTCGGTATTACATCCGATCTCGCTAAGACGGGTGATTTTTTAACGACAGAGATTCTGGGCGAGCCTTTGCAGATTAGACGTTTCGATGATGGACTTGCTGCGTTGTCCAACGTATGCGCTCATCGCCATTGCTTGATCTCAAGTCAAAAGATGGGACGCAGCGAGTCGATGAAGTGCCAGTACCATGGATGGGAGTATGGTTCAGATGGACTTAATCGAAAAATCCCTCGCGCAAAAGACTTCGCTCCCATTGCACGCGAGCAGATACGGCTTCCTAGTTATCAGGTAGATACTTGCGGGCAGTTAGTCTTCGTGAGACTGTCTTACACGGGCATCTCGTTGCAAGAATTCTTAGGACCTGTCGCGGGAAAGATGTTGGTCGGGTTCGGACCGGATACGCGATGCTTTCTAAAGTGGGAAGTAAACTATCAAGCGAACTGGAAGATCGCAATTGAAAACTCGCTGGAGGCTTATCATGTCCAGAGTGTGCATCCCAACACTTTTCGTTCAGATCCAGGTGAAAGTCGATCGGACCATCAACTGGACCCAATGCACACAGCCTTCGGTTCCGACTTACCATTCGCACATTCAAAACTTGACCTCACCTTTCAGAAGTGGGAAGGCCGAGTCGTAAAAATACTTGGTGGATCTCCAACGCGTCGATATTGGCAGCATCACGTTTTTCCAAATTTACTTTGTTCCTACACGGATGCGATAAGCCTAGTCCACTGCGTAATTCCTCTTTCCGCGATGCGCTCCCGATCGATTGTGTATCAATTCGGCATTTGCCCCGATCGTTCAGGCGTAAAACGTTCTCTGGCGAAGGTGTGGGGATATCTAGAGGCTGGTTGTACAAAACGCATTTTGAAAGAGGACGTCGAGATGTATCCGCGAATTCAAGAAGGCTTGAAGGCAAGCAAGCAACTTGGGCGACTCGCGAGAAGTGAAGAACGAATACATCGCTTTCAAGAATATTTAATACGCCAATTGAGCAACGAAGCGAGCCAAGATGCCTCGGCTAAGGCAGGATCCATAATATTGGAAACAGAACCAGCCCCAACGGATTGTAGCTCCGAACCCAACTGCCGCAGCGCATACGACCCCATTTCCAAATCAACTTCCGAAGTCCCTTCTGAAGATGGCGAGAAGCAAGCATTTTCATCAGGAGATTTGACATGAGTAATGAATTATCGGGAAAGAAAGCTTTAATCACGGGTGCCTCGCGTGGGATTGGACGAGCCACTGCTATTCGTTTAGCAAAATCGGGTGCCGAAGTAGCTATTAACTTTGTTTCTAATGAAACGGCAGCGAGAGATGTTGCGTCTGATATAGTTGCTTTGGGAGGCAAGGCGATCCTTGTTAAAGCGGACGTCTCAGAAGAAACCGATGTGCAACAAATGTTTTCTGTTCTGCAAGAGCGTTGGGGAAATTTGGATATCCTTATCAGCAACGCGGCCAGTGGTGGCTTTCGTCCGTTGATGGCAGCGACGGCACGTAATTTTGATGCGGCCATGCATACAAATGTGCGAGCTCTAATGCAACTTGTTCAATTCGCTATGCCAATGCTGATGAAGTCGACGGGCAATAGAAAAGTCGTTGCGCTTTCAAGTCATGGATCTCATCGAGCGCTCCACGACTATGCACTTATCGGTGCATCCAAAGCGGCTATTGAAAGCATGTGTAGGCATATGGCGTTAGAGTTCGGTCCTCAAGGGATCAACTTCAATTGCCTTTTGGCGGGCTTAGTCCTTACCGACTCAACTCGAGGAATAGCCGATGTGGAGCAAGCACACCACGAGTCTAACGCACGTATGTTGGTTGGTGAAGGAAGAGTTCTCCTGCCGAATGATGTCGCGGATGTAATTCATTTCCTTGTTTCGTCTTCCAGTGATTTAATCCAAGGGCAAGTAATTACGGTCGACGGTGGGATGTCACTGCGACTGTAAGAAAACGGAATCGGTGCCGCAAATTAGCCAATAATCGAAGCGTGTACCGATATCCTCTTTTCATAGCAACCGATCAAGCGTTTAAGTGCATGATTCACCTAAGTTACCTGATTCAACCGTTCGACAAATCAGAATTGTTAGAGGTACGCGGCAATGAACTTCTTAATGATGCCGAACGTGCGCGATTGCTTCGGTACACTCGCGATGAACCGAAGTTGCAACTCGTTTCGTCTAGATGGTTGATTCATGAGCAACTAGCGCGAAGCTTTCCGAACCTATCGCCCTTTTGGAAGTTATCATCCGATAGCGCTGGGCGACCGTTTGCGATTCATGCTGATCTCGATACCCAGATCCACTACAGCCTGTCACACTGCGAGGGTTTAATTGTATGTGTGATCAGCGATGATTTTTCAGTTGGTATCGATGCAGAGCCCAAAGACCAACCGATTAAAGATAGTTTTATCGAAGTCGCCTTTACTTCTTTAGAGCAAGCGAGCATTTGCAACTCGCCCAATAACCTAGCCGACGAAATGAGACTACGTTGGACGATTAAGGAATCTTTCGGAAAGATGACTGGGCAGGTCGGATTCGAATCCATTGTGAATTTTTGCACGGGAAAATTTTTACAATTGGATGGATTCGAAGCTGTATTCTCGGAAGAGTACAACGCGTGGGTTCTTTGCTTGCCAATTAGCAATGGTCACTTCGTTACCTTAGTCGTCGCTCAAGACCGGCTCTCCCCCCCAGACATTGAAGTTTTTGATTCGTCTAATTGGGTGGGTTAGGCTTCGCGTCAATATGCAGCAGTTTTTATTGACGAACCATAGATATCGCAGAACATTCTAAGGCAACGCGAGTCCGACCATAGTATACTTTTAATGACGTAAAAGTGTGTCAGAGCGGATCACCATGGACGGTCCATCATTAATGTTGGAGAAGAAAATTCATGCAGCTTCATCCAGACCAGAACCTTCACTGTCTTCTCATTCAGCCGCAGTTTGCAGAATCGAATTACTGGAACTTTGTCGAAGCCGCTGAAGCCATTGGAGCCAAGGCAACTGCTCCGCCGTTGGGCTTGCTTACAGTAGCTGCTATCCTACCGCAGAATTGGACCTTTAAAGTTGTTGACCTAAATGTACGAGACCTTACCGAACAAGAATGGTCGGAAGCGGATATCATCTGTACCGGCGGCATGTTACCTCAACAAGCAGGAACGTTAGAGGTTATTCGTGAGGCGAAGCGTCGGGAGAAGTACACAATTGTTGGTGGCCCAGATCCGACCAGTCAGCCTCAGATGTACGAAGAAGCCGATGCACTCGTCTTGGGAGAGGGCGAGCTATCGATTCCGATGTGGATGAAATCTTGGCGAGAAGGAAATCCAGTTGGAATTTTTTCAACGAAAGATAGTCCCGACATCACAACGACTCCAATCCCGCGATTTGATCTTATTCGCTTCGACGACTATTTGTATGTCGGTTTGCAATCTTCGCGCGGTTGTCCATACAACTGCGAGTTTTGTGATGTGATCGAATTATTTGGTAGAAAGCCTCGTGTTAAAACCCCCGAACAGTTCGTTAGCGAACTTAAAAGATTGCAAGAGCTAGGCTATCGAGGCTGGATTGACATTGCAGATGATAACTTTATCGGAAATCGACTTAAGATAAAGCCAGTACTTAAATCAGTGAAGCAATGGTCCGAGGAGAACAAGTATCCGTTTTTCTTTTCCACTGAAGCGAGCGTGAATCTTGCAGACGATGAAGAGCTTCTCGATTTGATGCAAGACTGCCAGTTTCAATATGTGTTCTTAGGAATCGAAACCCCAGACAAGCAAGTCCTTGTTCAAACCCAGAAGCGTATCAACACAGTCAAACCACTTATCGATCAAGTGCGTCGTATTTACGCATCCGGAATCTCCGTTACGGCGGGATTCATCATCGGTTTTGATTCAGAGCCTGAGAACCCAGAACAGACGATTACTGACTTTGTTCAAGAGAGTGGTATTACGTTGGCAATGATTGGCTTGCTGAGCGCACTGCCCAATACGCAACTTACGAAGCGGCTCGGACGCGAAAAGCGATTGATATCTTATGATCACAAGTGGATCCAAGATTCATCGGAATTCTACGAGCTTCGCGCTGAAAAGAGTCTCGATCAAACCATGGGCGGTCTCAACTTTGTGACCGTTCGAGATCGCGTTGAGGTGTACCGCCAACTCAAGAATATCATTCAGGAAGTTTACAGCCCTCGCGCATTTATGGACCGAGTCATTGACACAACACGCCGGCTAAATCTTAAATCAAAGCATCGTCCGAATCTTTGGGAGCTTCGTCGTATGCTTCGCGGGTGGGCCGTGCTGAGTTCTCGACTGATTTTGAACCGCGAGTCGAGATATTACTACCTCCGAAATGCTTGGAAATCATTTTGGATGGGCCCTTCGAAGTTTATCTTCGCTCACCAATTGATGGGTAGCTACTTACACTTTGCGAGACAAACCAAGAAGATGCTCATGCAACTTGATCTATCGATTGAGTTCGCGAAGAACCAAGCGACTTATCCCAGAAGTGTAGCGGAGCTCAAGAAAAGACTTAATCGCGTAGAACTTCCGGTTGCCGATTGTGAGAATCAATATGATCTAGCTAAAGAGCCCGCTGCTTTTGCAAGCAGTCCCGCCTCTGATTGATTTCGAGAGCGTAAATGAATATGCCATGTTCAATTTTCAGAACCTACTAAGCCGACTCGTTAACCTTACTCTTGCAGTCAGTCGATCAACGTCACGCGTCCAGAAATGATCGCGTGTCGTTGGTTGTTGTTAGTTACAATGAGTCTTCCACAATCGTCGATTCCTTTACAGTAACCTTCGATGGATTCAAACGAGCTATCAGGATTGCAGTCGCTCACTCGAATCTTTCGACCTTTGATGACAAGATGATCTGAATACCATTCCATTGCCTGGGAGATGGGATACCGCGAGTCAATAAGATAAGCCACGATTTTCTTTGTGAGTACTTGAAGGGTGTAGCTTATTGAAACATCTTTGTTTGCCAAAATTGCAAGAGTCGTTGAGCGGAAGGCTATCGACGAGGGAAGGTCTTTTATTTCGTTGCAAACATTGATCCCGACGCCGATCAAATCTCCACCGGCAAGCCGTTCGCAAAGTAGACCAGCAACCTTCAATCCGCTTGACCAGACATCGTTAGGCCACTTTAAACCGACTGTGGCGGCACCTAAATCGGCGAGAGCATCTCGTACCGCAACGCCGGCTAGCAGCGGAACGATGTTCGGTGGGATTGATGGGTTGCTTGGAATGACGAATGTCGCAGTAAGTACGCCGCGGGGCGATTCCCAAGTGTTACTGCCGCGTCCGCGGCCTTGTGTTTGCGATTCAGTAAAGATCACAAAGGGAGGCTTTGATTGTTCGAACCGTAACCGTCGGGCGGCCTCGGCATTGGTGCTCTCGACAGTGGGATACCAGTAGAATTGGAATGGTTCCAGAAGGCCTCGAAGCTGGACGACCGAACTTGGTTCAATTGCTTCCGATGGTTTCTGAGAGTTCATAAGTTGGTTTCTTCTTACTCGATGACCATCAGCAGATCTCCGGCCGCGATGATTGTGCCTGGGCTAACATGCACTTCACCGACGCAAGTGTCGCGCGGTGAGTAGACAGCCGTTTCCATCTTCATCGCCTCGATGCTCAAGAGACGCTCACCGGCCTTAACTGTTTGGCCCTTTTTAACCGCCACATTACTTACCTTACCTGGCATCGGAGCACCGATATGTTTTGCATTGTCGGAGTCTGCTTTGGGATGCCGACGAACCGTTTCGGCAACGCTGGTGTCGACTATTGTGATATCTCGAGGCTGTCCATTAAGTTCGAAACTTACCGTTTTTGTACCGTCGCCGTGCGCTTGGCTGGTGCTGAGATGTTTCACTACGAGCGTCTTGCCCGGTTCGATATCAATACTTATTTCATCGTTGGGATTCAAACCATAGAAGAAGGCAATTGTTGGTAGAACGCTTGTGTTTCCGTACTGTTTTTTGTGCTTCGCAAAATCTAAGTAGACAGCGGGATACATCAGGTACGACATGACATCTTCGTCGTTGGATGGTAA
>JANODQ010000114.1:0-4931 GCA_031412775.1 Pirellulaceae bacterium
CGCTATGAATCGGGAAAACCCATATGACCCGAAGATCTTTGGTATCGATTCTCGCGAGCCCTTCCGCCTGGGGCTTGTTCCCGGGGATGATAAAGCAGGACCGCTCGAACTGCCCCAACCGCTTCAACCTATGCTTTCCGAACAGGTCATGGGCGACGGCGAACCAGAATGGTACACCATGAAAGTCTGGCTGGACGCTGGTCACACACTTCGATTTGTTTTCCCCAATGGCCCCAGAGATGCTCGTGGATCTTGGTTCAAAGTGGCTGACTATCACAAGGATAAGTGGCCACCAACTAAGGACAATGAGCGAATCGGTATTGTAGACGCTCACCGTATTGCTGTCGTCGACGGAAAGATGCCTCATATTAGAATCCATGAGGTGAAAATCCGTGGTCCGATCGTTGAAGAAAGTTCAGCAGTCCCTCAACAAACGGCTCTGGTAGAAGCGGCGAAAGATCCGAAAAAAGGACGCGGAGTACTTAGTGCATTTGCGAGCCGTGCTTATCGACGCCCTGTTACACAGGAGGAACTGGAGCGACACATGAACGTTGCTCTACTTCGAGTAAGACAAGGTCATTCTCCACAAGAAGGATTCAAGGACGCGGTTAAGAGCATCCTATGTTCACCTGCGTTTCTCTATCATTCTCAGAGCGTCTTGTCCAATGAAGATAACACCATGAAAAGTCCAAGGCTCGACTCATACGCTCTTGCGACCAGGCTCGCGTACTTCTTATGGTCATCGACGCCTGACAACGAGTTACTGAGACTTGCGTATAGCCAACAACTCGGCAAGCCCGAGGTCCTGCTTGCCCAGACGCGACGCATGCTTGCTAGCCCGCGTTCTGATGCATTCGTTGCGGGCTTTCTTGATAGTTGGCTGAACCTTCGTAACCTTGGTGGAATGCCGCCGGACCGAAAAGAATTTGAAGTCTATTTTTACAAAGGACTCGAAGAGGCCTTTAAGACTGAGACTCGCCTCTTCACTCGCGACCTAATCGCGCGTGATGCGAGTATCACAAACTTCATTGATTGCGATTACAGCTTCCTCAATCAGCCACTTGCGACCCACTATGGACTCGGCGACCTGGGCGATCCAACTCGCGCTCACGAATTTCGCAAGGTATCGTTTAATGATTCTAAGCGAGGCGGACTGCTCGGAATGGGGTCGGTGCTCACGATCACCGCAAATGGCATCGAAACCTCACCGGTAGTTCGCGGCGTCTTTCTACTCGAAAACATTCTTGGTTCTCCGCCTCCACCACCACCAGATGACGTTCCTGCAATCGATCCTGACGTGCGTGGAGCGACATCAATGCGTGACCTACTCAGCAAACATCGCGAATCGCCGAGCTGTATGGGATGCCATCAGAAGATTGATCCGCTCGGTTTCGCCTTAGAGAACTTTGACCCGATCGGCGGCTGGCGCGATCGCATTGATAAATCCAAAGTTGATGCGAGTGGCGAATTGCCCACTGGAGAAAAATTTTCCGACGTAACCGGTTTGAAAAAGATCCTCGCAAAGCGAAAAGATATGTTCGCCCATATGTTGACCGACCGCCTCCTTACTTACGCTTGCGGACGCCGTATCGGTGCTCTCGAAGAGCCCGTTGTAGAACGTATCGTCGCCGATCTTCCTAATCACGATTACGGGCTTCGTTCGCTCATTGAAGCCGTCGTGACCAGTGAGCTATTTGTTACGCGTTGAGTTATTTCCCGATAATTAAATAAACGTAGAAGTTAAGTAAACGTAGAAGTCAATTAAGCGTAGAAACTTAACTTTGAATATAGCGTGATCGTTCATGGGAAATAAATGGATGGCTCGGCAGCGTTTTTAATGAGTTAACGCGACAGCTAATTTTTTTAACCAAGTATGCGGAAGTTTTTATCAATCAGAACGATTGGAACAAACTTTAAGATAGAAATAAAACGTTGCTTACCGTTCATGTTGCGTGCATTCGGCAAGTAATGATTCAGCGGTCAATCGATCTTGGACTAAAGCGGGGTCGGGGTAGGGGGTTTCAAGACGTGCACCGAGTTCTTCAAGAGCTTCGCACAACTCTTCGCGTGCTTTACGAGAATCGCCGCGTAGCATGAGAACTTTACCAGAACGAATTCGCCAACTGCTTTTCAAACGATTCTCAAAGAGCTCTTCTTCGATGATTTTGGATGCTTGCTCGAGATACGAATTCATGACGGAAAATCTATCAACGGATAAATCATCAGAAAACATTTTTTTCGCAATGGTAAGGTAGGAATCACAAAGCATTTTACGAACTACGGGACTTTGGGTCAAAGAGTAAGCATTTTTCAGACCATCAATGACTTTATCGTCGAGCCCAAGTTGCATCTGTGCTTCCGCACGCCAAAGAAACCACGCCAAATTAGGTTCAACGGATAGTGCTTCTGTGAAATCGGCGGTCGCGTCTTTCCACTGTTGCTTCGCTAAATAGACCTCGCCACGTAAAGCTACGGCGGCGGCTCGAATCGCATGATCGTCGTGGGCTGTAAGAGACGCGATTGTGTTTAGTGGTCTCGAGAAAGAGGAGTATCCGATTTCGATCGATTCCCGTTCCCTAGATTTTGCAGTTGCAGCCGGGCTAGTTCCAATCGCGCGGCCACCATCGTGTTATCAATCGCGAGTGCTTGAGTGAGGTCATAAGCGGCTCGGTGGTAATATCGAATTGCCCTAAACTCTGAAGCCCTTCGAAAGAACAACTCGGCGGATACTCCCTCGTCTGCCATGGTTGCTGTCAATTGCGAAATCACTGTAGCTGGGCTATCGTGCGCAAGAGACCAACATGGCACGATGAAAAAGCAAAGCACAAAAAGGGGACCAAACCCATTTTGGGCATCCCGGGTTTTTGAATTCCTTGGCACAATGACTACTCCTTCGGAATTGCCAACAGATAGGGATCCAAAGTGAAGTCACTACTATCTATGCTGTCGTTATGGCCTTCAATTGATAGGATGTTTTCATCGTTGTTGAGATACTTAATCGCATCGGGTAATGGAAAGTATTCGTAGCCGTCTGCTTCATGACTTTTTACGTCTTTAACTTTACCATCTGGTCCTGCCTTCACACCCACGCGAAGGACTTCGTGACCATTCAGGTGAGCGACAAATCCGTCGTCATAAGCGATTGCTAAACCTACCTCCAAAAGCTTTTCCGTGGTGCCTGGAGCAAGTTCGAAATCCGTTCTTGCGTAAACTGAGGTGTAGGAACCTTTCATGTTTTTTAGATCCGTGATGTCATCGCTATCTCCGTAGCCGATGCCGGCGGTGCCTGATTTCCATCCCGATTCGTCATCAGGAATAAACGAAATACTCGCCCAGTTTGCAAAGGGGGTTGCGTTGGCAAGATAATCCCAATCCGCATTGGGCTTTACGAGGGTAATCGCATTTTTCGGGAATGGAGTCATCTCTGACGGTTGAACTTTAGGCCTGTTGGCAGCGACCGTGTACGGTGGGAGTGTATTTGGAGATGCAATCACTTTGGGTGTCACTGTGTCTTGTTTAACAATGCTGAAGAGATCGCTTCTGTCACCTGCACGATTGATCATTGATCCAACAAGTGTATCACCATCGATATCCAGCAGTACGGACCCGTATTCGACAATAATTCTTTTCATAACGGGCGATGTTCCCAGTCGAGAAACCTTAGCGCCGCCATTTCCAGTGACGACTTGAACTGTACCTTGGTGAGCGTGAAGGCCTTTACTCTTTCGATACGGCCCATCGCCATTGGGATCGCCATCACCGTCGTCTAATACGACCCCATCTGCTGTGGTGGGCGTCTGATATGCGCCGTCAATCAGCATTGAGCGTTCGTAGATGTGCGAATGTCCGGTGAGTACCAGATCGACTCCTCCTGCTTCGATGATAGGCATAATCAGCTCTCGCATTTCGATCAACGCTTCCTCTTTGTCGCTGTCGTGTGAGCCTTTGGTGTAGGGCGGGTGATGCCAATAGGCAACGATCCAGTCGGTGTTTGCCTTTTCAAGATCCGCTCGAAGCCACTGCGCCATGATGCCTGCCGGCTTCCGATCCAAATCGTGTGAATCTAAGCAAACAAAATGGATGTTTGCGAAATCGAATGAGTAGAAAGCTTCGGTAGTAGATGGCAAGCCACCTGCTTCAGCTCGTTTAGGACATATGTATGCGTCGTAGTAAGGACCGATTCCGAGTAACCCCTTAGACGTTTGGCCCTCATGGTTTCCCATGGAAGCCCAGCAAACAGTGTTGCGAATTGTTGGCTGATAGACATCGAAAAAATTCGTTTGAAATTCGGCATCGGTCCCCTTGGAGTAAGCCATATCGCCGACGTGAAGGTACAGGTCCAACGGTTGGTTCTGTTTCTTGACATAGCTGCGCATAGCGTTGTGAACTGCGGCTTGTCTTGCATCACCCGTACCAGAATCTCCAACAACCCATATTCTCGTTGGTCGCGCCGGTCCGGGTGTTGGGTGGGTATGAAAGTAATGACCTGCATCTCCACCTGCGAGTTTGTTTGTACCGTCTGATATGGAATAGTAGTATCGCATATCAGGCTCAAGCCCCTCGATAGTCGCTTCGTACTGGAAGGTTCCGGCAGGAGCAGAATGCAATGATAAAGTACCGACTGGCTCACCATTTTTGGGAGTGTCTCGAACAACAATCGAAGCACTTGGGACGGTTCGATCGAGCGTGGAAAAGTCTAAGCCAAAATGGACCACCGGTTGCGATTTCCCAATTGTTCTCCAAACGACGGATATCGAGTCGGGTGATCCGAGTTGGAGATAAGGGCCTCGCGTTATCACGACTCCAATGGAATCGGCACTCACTGCGTTGGAGGAACTTAAGATTACAACCAGAACAAATTTCAGAACTCCAACAAGATTGGATTGCATGCACATCAAAACGATTCCGACTTAGTTCGAATGGTGAACGAC
>JANODQ010000115.1:0-1973 GCA_031412775.1 Pirellulaceae bacterium
TCTTTTTATGGCCAGCTTCCGCGAAATGTCTTCAAAGGCCTTGCGTCTAGTCGATACGGCGACAAAGCCCACATTAAGTATTTTAAATCCGTTTTTGGCACGCAAGCACCGCCACTCAATCAAACGATATTCATTTGCGGACTAACTTTCTTACCTTTGCTTCCGATCTTTAAAAAATACAATCGTGTGATATTTTCGCCGATTGATGCATACTCCCTAAGATTTTCGAGGATCAAGTCAGAGCAGAGGACAGTCATCGGTCGCGTAGCAATTGGCGTCAAAGAGAGGCTTGCAAGATTCATGGAGATGCGTTGGCTAAAGGATTGTGATGAATGCCAAGTCTTTGGAACCGCTTGCCGCGACCATCTCTTGAGCTTGCTACCTGATTTATCGGTGTCTGCCGTACCTTTAACGATAGATGAGTCAAAGGTAGCAAGAACGCTCAATATCAATGAGCGACTCTATGACATACTGTTTTCTGGCAATCTTGATCTAGAGTACATCCGCGCGGGCGTAGCTTCGTTCCTAAACGCTCCCGAGATTGAGGTACTGCTTCGGTCTTACCCAAAGCTAAAAATCGCAATACATTCCCCGTCACGCAATGCGCTAGCCGAGTTAGAGAGAACTTGCAAGCTTGATCAGGTTGTTTTTCTGGGGCATGTTGAGGATTATTTCTCATTAATTCAACAAAGTCGTATTCTGATTTTCCCAGACGAAGGCGGAACTGGGCTAAAAAGTCGGGTTGTTCTGGGTGCTGCGTTAAAAAAGCCTATTGTTGGCACTCACTGGGTTTTCGAGGGCCTTCCGCTACAGGACCGAAGGGACTGCTTTATCGGTCGAACAAGTAACGAATTGATTGAAGGTTTGACACTGCTGCTGGAAAGCCCAAACCTACAAGAAAGCATGGGATACAACGCCGAGAAGCAAATCAATCAGTTCTGCGGAGCTGTACAGGTTCGAAAACAATGGGAGAATTTGCTGTTTCCAGCGAAGACTTCATAACTTGTTTAGTGCAAGCCTATAAATGAAAGCGGTCAAGCTCCTGCTGAATGATTTCGGTGGCTATCCATTTCCGTTAGAACTAGCGCAAGAATTGTCTGAGATGGGGTATGAGGTGCTGTATAGTTACTGCGATTCTCTCGTTACGACGCCGAAGGCAAATAGTCACGCGGAAGGCTTTGAACCAAAGAGAGATTTCGAAACGATTCCCATTCGATTGTCCAAGTCGCTCAATAAATATTCTTTTGTCAAGCGTTGGTTTCAAGAGCGTGAGTACGGATTTAGACTTTCGAAAGTTATCCACGATACGTGTCCCAACGTCGTGATATCTGCAAATACGCCTATCGATGCGATGGCGATGATTCATAAGGTAACGCGGCAAAACGGAGGTAAGCATGTTGTTTGGCTTCAGGATATTTTGGGTTTAGCTGCCAATCGAATACTGAGTCGAAAGCTACGGTTCGTAGGGTCGATCATCGGCAAAAACTATGAGCGACGCGAACGATGGCTTTTGAGCAACGCAGATGGGATCGTTCCAATTTCCGATAGTTTTCTAAAAATCCTCAGACAATGGAAAATTCCAGATGAAAGGTCGGTGGTTATTGAAAATTGGGCTCCGATTGCAGATTTTCCGCCGACCAAACGGCAGAACGCTTGGTCGGAAGCCAGGGGTTTGAACGACAAAGTTGTGTTTATGTATTCGGGGACGCTGTCGATGAAACATAATCCTCGCATAATGGTTGCACTTGCGGAACACATCTTGAAAGTGAATGGAGTCGTTGTGGTTCGATCTCAAGGTCAAGGTGCCGACTGGCTGTCAAAGACCAAAGCGGAACGCGGTATTGAAAATCTGATAGTTGAACCCTTTGGAACCTATAACGAAACATCCGTTGCTTTCGCGAGTGCGGACGTTCTCGTTGCTCTTCTTGAACGTGAGGCGTCCGACTTCTCGGTCCCCTCTAAGGTACTTGCGT